>CAZDBC010000014.1:0-2906 GCA_964503295.1 uncultured Kiloniellaceae bacterium
TTGCCGTAGCATCTGACCTGCCGGGCCGTTTGTTTCAGCTGGTCCAGGCCCTGCCGTACCGCCTGGCGCAGCGGCTGCCCCCGGCGCGGCCGCTCGGGCACGAACAGGAACAAGGGCAGGGCGAAGACCAGGAACCAGAGCGAGACCAGCGGTCCGACGATGCGGACCTGCTCCGAAGCGGCCGGATCGAGACCGAAGGGAGGTGGGTCGGCACGCACGAAGACGAACAGGGCAAGCGTGAGACAGGCAAGTCCACCTGCATAGCCCATGCCCCAGCCCCAACCGGACAGCCGTCCCAGCCGGTCGCTCGGCACGAGGCGTGGAAGCATGGAATTGTACAGGATCAGACAGGCCTCGAAGCCGACATGGGCAACTGCGAGCCCCGCCAAAGCGATGACCAGATCATCGGGTGTCGGTCGGACGAACCAGAGCGCCGCCGTCGCGCCCGTACACAGAAGCATGCAGGCGAACAGCCAGGGCTTGATCCGGCCAAGATGGTCTCCGACGGCGCCGATGACGGGTGCACTGAGCGCGACCAGCAAGGCCGAGACGCTCATGATATAGCCCCAGAGTTCCGTGCCCTCGGTCTTTGACGGCGCCACCTCGCGGGTGAAGTAGGCGGCGAAGACGAAGGTGATGATCACCGTCGGGAAGGCGTTGTTGGCCCAGTCGAAAAGGGCCCAGGAGAACTGCGCGCGGCGCGAAGCGGCCGGCTGTTCGCGGCTTGCGCTATCCGGCGCCATCTCGCTCGCCGGCGTCGCCTGCGTAATCGCCCGCACCGGCGGATGCCAGACTTGCCACCGCATCGCGCAAGCTATCGGCGATGGCCTGGGCCTTCGCGCCTTCCCGCCCGCCGGTTTCGGCGGCGCGTTTCTCCAGGTCTTCCGGCGCGAGGGGCTGCCCGAAATGCACCGTCACGCGGTGTGGCCGGGGCAGGCGCCGGGTGCGCGGCATGGCCTCGAAGGTACCCTCGATGAAGGCCGGGACGACGGTCGCGCGCTCCTGCTCGAGAATTCGGCCAACGCCGGGCAGGAAACGCTGGATCTCGCCGGTCGGGGAGCGCCATTCCTCGGGAAACCACACCAGGATGCGGTCGCGTGCCAGGACCTGCGCCGCCATCTTGAGGCTGGCGTCGGGCGCGAAGTCGCTGACCGGAAAGAGGTGTGCAAGGCGCGCGAACCCGCGGCCCAGCCGAGAGGCGAAGACGCGGTCGCGATCGGCGCCCCAGTAGGTCGACTGCAAGCGGCGGTAGGAGAGCGCGACGGCCAAGACGATCGGGTCGAGGTCGCTGACGTGATTGGCGACGATCACCAGCGGCCCCTTGTCGGGCACCCTGTCAAGGTTCCGGCTGCGCAGCCCGAACAGGGCACGCGTGACGAGCCGCGCGAGGCCGAAGAGCAGCGCACCGGCCAGACGCAGCAGCGGTCCGGTTGGTTCGAGCCAGCGCTCGGAATCTTCGAGCATCCGCCGCTGTTCGGCGCGCCGCCGCTCGCTCGCCTCGGAATCGGCGGGCGCCTCCACCACCTCGCGCAGGAGGTCGCGCAGATTGTGCGTACGGGCCACGGTCTCCTCTGAGATGCGCACGCCCAGCCGCTTTTCCATCTCCAGGCTGAGATTGACCCATTCCAAGGAGTCGATGCCGAGGTCCAGTTGGGGACTCGTGTCCGGCGTGAGCCGTTGCTCCGGAAAGCGCTCCTGCAGCCAGCGCCAGAGCTCCTGCGCCCGCGGCTCCTCGAGCAACGCCTGGTCCTCGGCCGACAACTCGGGCGGCGGCGGCTTCTCGCCGCGCTCGGCGCGCTCGTAGATCTCCGCAAGTTCGTGCCGCTTGTACTTGCCGAGGTGGGTGCGGGGAAGTTTCTCCCGCGTGATGACGAAGTCGGAGATGCGCTTGTAGGCAGGCAACTGCTGGGACAGCTCGCTGAAACTGACCCGGAAGAGATCCTCGATCCGGCTGCTGGTCGCCTTGCGCAAGGCGTCCGCATCCGGCACCACGAGGCCGACCAGCCGGCCGTCGCGCTCCATCACGGCAATCTCGCCGACGTAGTCGCTCTGGCTGTAGACCTTCTCGGGCTCCTCGGGATGGAGCTTCTTGCCGCCCGGCAGCACGATGCGCTCCTTGAGGCGGCCGACGATGTGGAGGTAGCCGTCGTCGTCGCACCGACCGAGATCGCCGGTGCGGAACCATCCGTCCTCGGTAAAGGCCTCGGCGTTGGCCTCCGGGTTGTTCCGGTAGCCGGAAAAGACGATCGGACCGCGGAATTGGATCTCGCCCGATTCGGCCGGACCGGCTTCGCTTCGTGCCGTCTCGGCCTCCGTCGAGCTTTCCCCGGCCTCTTCCGGTGTCTCCTGCGGCACCAGGCGCAGCTCCGTGCCCGGCGACGGGAGGCCGGCGCTGCCGACCCGGGCGCGGCCGCGCGGATTGAAGGTTGCCACCGAGGCGGTCTCGACCAGGCCGTAACCGGTCAGCACCTCCCAGCCGAGCGCCTCCAGCTGCCATTCGATGTCGGCTTCCAGCTTGGCGCCGCCGGAGGCGAGGACGCGCAGCTGCGGCGCCAGGTTCTTGTGCAGCGAACGCAGCAGGTAACGCCCGATGCGTCGTCCGGTATGCCTTCGTACGACCAGGGAAAGCCCGCTCAGGAGGCGAAACAGGCCGGCGGGCAGGAGGCCGGCGTCGCGCGCGCGGCCCTTTATGCCCTTGAGCAGGGCCTCGTAAAGGCGCGGGACCCCGACCACGGTCTTGACCCGGCCTTCGCGCAGAGCTTGCGTGATCTGCGGGCCGAGCACGCCCGCCGGCAGCACGATGGCCGTGCCGGCCGCGAGCGGCGTGAGCATGCCGACAATGTAAGGGTAGGAGTGATAGAGCGGCAGCGGCAGGAGAATGCGGTCGCCACGTCCGATCAGGCCCT
>CAZDBC010000014.1:2916-18485 GCA_964503295.1 uncultured Kiloniellaceae bacterium
TTCCAGAATGGCGTGGATGTTGCACTCGATGTTCCGGTGGGTCAGGGGGACCGCCTTGGGGCGTCCGGTCGTGCCCGAGGTGTAGAACAGCGCAACCACCTCCTCGGGATCCGCCTGGTGCAACTGGCCCGGCTGGTCGGCCAACAACTTGTCCCAAGACGGGTGGTCCGAGCCGTTGTCCGCATCAAGCAGGTAGACCTCCGGCGGCTGGTTGCCCGCTGCCTCGACGATCGCCTCGGCGAGGTTCTCGGTCGTGAAGATCAGGTGCGGCGCACTGTCGCCGAGCTGCTGTTCCAGCATCTCCGGATCCAGCTCGTGATCGAGCGAGACCAGCATGGCGCCGGCCGCCAGGATTCCGAGGCGGACGATCACGGCGGTATCGGAGTTCCGGCTCATGACCGCGACCGGATCGCCGGGAGAGATTCCGTGCGCGCGCAGGCCTGCTTCCAGGCGCAGAGCCCGCTCGTAGAGCTCCGCGAAAGCGATCTCGCGGCAGCCTTCGTCGTCAAAGGCCAGAATGGCGGGATCTTCGCCGAAATCCCGGAAGCGTGCCAGGAGATCCTGAAGCGGCATGGCCGGGCCCCTTAGTGCGCCAATTCGACTGGAGCCCTGCGCGACTGGCCGCTGTTCCAGCTACCGGACGCAACGGCTAAGGTCATTCGGGCTCCTGGTCCGGCTCATGGCGCAGCACCTCCGTGTCGACCGAGAAAGTCATACCACAGTTGATGCAGCGCTGCTCCATCTGCTCGCTGACGGTGCCGTTGACAAGCGCGACGACATTCAGCTTTCCGCACTTCGGACAGGGAATGGTCAGTTCTTCGTGCGACATGTCACGTCTTCCTCCATGACTCGTCGGAGACTCATGCGGCGCCGCCGAGGGAGCGTTCACCGCCGGGTGCCTACAGGCCGAAAGGATAGGTGTCGGGCACGCCCGCGACTGCCTCGGCCGTCAAGGGCTCGACGGCGGCGGTGACCTCGAACCAGACGTAATGGTCGAACTGGTCGGCCAGCGACGACTCGAAGTAATGGCTGAGCCGTTCGCTTTCCGGGCGGTAGATCACTCCGATTGCGCGCTCGAGCCGTTCGGGTGTCAGCTCGGCACGCAGACCAAAGTCGACATCCCGAAGATTCAAAAGACTGTGCGGACGTCGTGCATCGCGCCAGAGCCGTTCGTAGCTGTCGTCCCTGGCCGGCCTGACCATCATGGTCTGCGGCGGCTCGTCCCAGTTGGAGGCCGCGGTGACGGTGCCGCGGTCGGTGCCGAAACCGACAAGCCGCACCTGATCACCGTAGTGCTCGCGGCACAGCTGCCCAAGATTGATCTCTTCGCGCAGACGTCCCATCTCGGTCGCGGCCGCGTTGCCGATGTGCGAATTGTGGGCCCATACGACGGCCTTGGCGCCCGGACCGCGTGCCTGGAGAAGTGCCTGCAGGGTCTCGAACATGTGTCGGTCGCGCAGATTCCAGGATCTGTGCGAACCGTAATACATGGCGCGGTAATACCGCTCGGCGGCAGCAACAAGCCGAGCATTCTGGGCAGCGTCCAGAAAGGCTTCGCCGTCGTGATGTCCGTATTCGATGCGCTTTTGCAGAATATCGCGCAGCATGGCGACAACCTTGTCGGCGCAGGGCGCATAGCCGCTGCTCAGCGCGGCGCGGCCGTAGGCGACTGGGTCTCGCTGCCAGGGAGTCAGGCAGCCGTAACGTTCGCGCGCAACGGCCGCCGCTTCCGGATCGACCTCGTCCAGATAGTCCAGGACGGCGCCGATCGAACTCCAAAGGCTGTAGAGGTCGAGCCCGTAGAATCCTGCTTTGGCGCGTCCCTTTGCCAGCGCCCGGTTGTGGTCGTGCAGCCAGTCTATGAAATCGCGCATTTCCGCATTGCGCCACATCCAGGTCGGAAACCGTCGGAACGGCTTTTCCCGAGGCCGGGGCGCCTCGCGATCGCGGACGTAACGATCGACCTGTGCGGCGTCAGGCCAGTCCGCCTCGACGGCCACGATCGAGAAGCCGTGGTGCGTGACGAGGTGCCGAGTGATCTCACTGCGTGCGCGGTAGAATTCCGAGGTTCCGTGGGTGGCCTCGCCCAGCAGCACGATCCGGGCGTCCCCGAGATGGTCGAAGCACGGTCCAAAGTCGCCGTCGGCGAGCTCCGGCAGAGGCCCGGAGGCCTCGCGAATGCGGTCGGCCAGCTCGCCGGACCGCCCCTTGACGACGCGCTCGACCAAGCCTCGCATGCCGTTGCTCATCCCACCGCGGGCGAGCGCCCGACGATCATCGACGTCGCGCCAGCCGGCCTCGCCGACGAGCGGAATGAAGGCGACGCTGCCGAGATCTTCGCGCTCGAAATCGTCGGGGCCTCGACGACGAACGCGCAGCAGTCTTTGTTCGCGCTGGCCGGAACCGACCGGCATGACCAGGCGGCCGGCGATGGCGAGCTGCTCGAGCAATGCCGGCGGTACGTCGGGCGCGCCGGCGGCAACGATGATGGCATCGTAGGGAGCATGTTCCGGCCAGCCCTTGCTGCCGTCGCCGTGCCCGACCTGGAGATTGTCAAAACCAAGCTCCGCCAGGCGTTGTGCCGCCAGTTCGGCCAGCCGTCGGTGCCGCTCTATCGAATAGACCTCATCGGCAATTTGCCCGAGGAGGGCGGCTCCGTAGCCCGACCCGGTTCCAACGTCGAGGACGCGGTCGCCAGCCTGGATCTCCGCAAGCTGGAGCATCTCGGCGACCACGTAGGGCTGCGAAATGGTCTGGCCCTCTTCGATCGGAAGGGCCGTGTCGTCGTAGGCGAACTCGGCCATTTCTGGCGCAACGAAGCGATGGCGGGGCACCTTATCCATGGCATCCAGGATGGCTTGGTCTGCGATGCCACGGCCGGCGATCTGACGTTCGACCATCCGCGAGCGCTCGTCGGCATGCTGGGAAGGGAACGGGCCGGACATGTCTGGGATCCCTCGCCGATTTCAGAAAGCTCAGCGGCACGCGGGGCGATCAGCCTCAGGGCTCGCAAGTTCAACGGCCGTCCCGGCAGGGTGGTTCCCCCTCGAGGAACCCCGGTCGCGCCGGCGACCTGGAACTGGCCGGAGGACGCCTGCCATTCGGGAACCTTGGAGGGCCCAGCGATGTTCTTTGCAAAACGTCGAAGAGAACCCAAGGTTCAGTCGATCGAAGGGAGAAACCGCATGAGCGCAACGGGACTGGAGGTATTCGACGAAACCCTGCAGCAGACCAACATCTGGCTGAAGGAGGTCATGGCAGATCTGGGCCCGGATCGGAAGCGCGCCTACCGGGCGACCCGGGCCGTGCTGCACAACCTGCGCGACCGCTTGGTGGTCGACGAGGCGGCCCACCTGGGTGCCCAGTTGCCCATGCTTCTGCGCGGGGTCTACTATGAGGGCTGGCGACCGTCCGCCGTACCGACCAGGGAGCGGAGCAAGGAGGAGTTTCTCCAGAAGATCTCCGAGGACCTCCAGGACATTCGCCCGGTCAATGCCGAGGACGCGACGCGGGCCGTCTTCCGCACGATCGGCCGCCATGTGACCAGGGGCGAGGTTGACGAGGTGAAGTCTATGCTGCCGCAAGACATCCGCCAGCTTTGGCCCGAGCCCTGAACCAGGACGGCGGCGTCTGCTGCGCCGCAGTCTCCGAACAGGCAAATCGTGAACAAATGGGAAGGGACCGCCATGGAGGTACCGCTCGAGATCAACTTCCATAACCTGGACAAGACGGAGTGGGCCGAGGCGGACATTCGCTCGCGCGTTGTGAAACTCAACAAGATTTACGACCGCCTGACAGCCTGTCGGGTGTCGGTGGAGGCGCCGCACCGTCAGCACCGCACCGGCAATCTGTTCGAGGTAAGAATCGAGATGACCGTGCCCGGCAAGACGCTGATGGTCGACAAGGAGCCGCATCACGCCAAGGAGAAGTATGCGACGGCCGATCTGAGGGTCGCGATCCGCGACGCCTTCAAGGCCGCGGAGCGTCAGTTGAAATCATTCAAGCAGCAGATCAGCGGCGAGGTGAAGCCGCACGAGGCTCAGTTCCACGGGCATGTGACCCAGATCGTGCCCGAGCAGGACCACGGCTTTCTGCTCAACAAGGAAGGCAGCCAGCTCTACTTCCACCGCAACTCCGTGCTGCGCGGCGATTTCGATTCGATCAAGCCGGGCGACGTCGTCCATTACGTGGAGGAGATCGGCGATACCGGGCCGATCGCAACCAAGGTTCGCGTCGGTCCCGAGCACGAGATGGACTAGCGCTGTTCCTGAGGTGCTGAATATTCGACCGTCAGCTCACGAGGACCGCCAGAGGAAAATCTGCAAGCAGGCCGGAAACCGGAAAAGCTCCTCCTTCCTCGCATACTTCACGCCCGGTGAAGACCTCGCGCCACTTGCGACCGATAAACTCCGGCGGGCAGGGTAGCCGGGTTTCGCCCCAGCGTTGCGCCGGCGGCAGTGGGATGGCTGTGCCCTCGAGCAGCGGCGCGACCAGGCGTGGAACCACGACCAGCACCGCTTCGCTGTCAAGGATGCGGACAAAGGCGACGAGTCGTTCCGCCTCGTCGCCTTCCGGCGTGATTGCGAGGTAGTCGCCATCGGCGAACAGAAGCGGCCGATCCCGGCGCAAAGCGAGCAATTGCGCCGCGACCGCCTGCTTGACCCGCCCGTCCGGCCAGGTCCGAAGCAGATCGGGAAAGGTAGTGGAGCCGGCTTGCAAAGCGGCGAGCGTCCGCTCGCGCTCGTCATAGTCGACCGGACGCCGGTTGTCCGGATCGACCAGACTTTGGTCCCAGAACTCGCATCCCTGATAGATGTCGGGCACCCCGGGCGCGGTGAGCTTGAGCGCGGTCTGCGCCAGTCCGTTGACCGCCCCTGCCGGTGCGAGCTCGGCCTGGAAAATGCTCAGATCATTTACAAAGGCCCGGCTGCGCTCCGGATCGAGTACGGAATGGACGAAATGCAGCAACGCCGCCTCGTAGGCCTCGTCGGGGGCGATCCAGCTAGAGCGGCGTTTGCTCTCGCGCACCGCCTTGAGCATGTAGGCGCTGACGCGGTCGCGCAGTTCCGCAAGTTCGTCGCCGTCGAGAATCGAGCGACCCGCGGGCCAGACCCCGACCAGGGTCTGATAGAGAAGGTACTCGTCATTGCGACCGGGCGCCGTCTCGCCGCTTTCGAGCAGGCTGCGCTTGGCGCGATTGAGCCGGCTCCAGCGCCGCACTTGGCGTGCCCAGGCCTGCGGCAGCTCGCTCAGAACGTTCAATCGAGCGCGCACGTCTTCGCCGCGTTTGTGGTCGTGAGTGGCTGACGCCAGCATGGCGAAGGGGTGATTGCGCAATCGCTCTTGGTTCAGGTGGTGAAAGGCGGCGGGGCTGACGCCGAAGCGGGTCGGCTCCCCGCCGACCTCATTCAGAGAAACGAGGCGGAAATAGCGATAGAGCGCTGTGTCCTCGAAGGCCTTGGCCATGACCGGGCCGGTCAGCTGCTGGAACTTCATGGCGGTTCGCAAAATGTCGTCGCGGTCATAGCCCTGGTCGGCGGCCTGGGCGAGCAGGTCGGTGCTGAGGGCCGCATAGAGGAAGTCGAAGACCGACAGATCGGCGGCCGAGGAAGCCTTGCGGCCCTGGGAAAAGGCCCAGTCGAGATCGCGGCGGTCGTCGGCCGCGATGCCGTCGCCGTTGATATAGGTCCGATAGACCGGAAAGTGGGCAACGACCTCGGCCAGGGCAGCGCGAATGCCGTTCAGCGTGTAGTCCCGGGTCGACCAGCTCTGCTGGGCGATGCCATGCAGTTGCGCGATCATGACGTTGAATTCGCTGGCAAGGTTGTTCGCAATCATCTGTCGCTTGGCGGCGACAACCACTTCTTCGAAGTCGACGGCGTATCCAAGAAAGCGGTGGTAGATCTGGGTGAGCGGGCGCTCGCTTGCGGGGTCGACGAAGAGACCGTTGACCAGATTCATGAAGTCGTAGCCGGTGGTCCCGTCCACCGGCCAGTCCGAGCGCAGGCGCTCGTGGCGGGCCAGTATCTTCTCCACGAGCAGATAGATCGGCTGGAGCTTGCGCAGGGCCTCGCCGCCGGCGACGGCAGCCGACGCGCCCGCTTCGCTCTCAGCCTGCGCTGCAGTGCCTGGCACGAGCACACCGGCCCGCTCCTGGATTCGCCGGCAGTACTGGACAGGATCGAACAGGCCGTCGATGTGGTCGATGCGCAGCCCCTGCAGCTTGCCCTCAGCGATCCAGCGGAAGACCAGGCGGTGGCTGACCTCGAACAGCTCCTGGCTCTCCATGCGCAGGCCCGCGAGGTCGTTGATGTCGAAGAAGCGCCGGTAGTTGATCTCGTCGGAGGCAACCCGCCAGAAGGCGACGCGATAGGCCTGCCGCTCGAGCAGGTCGTGCAGGGCCTCTAGGCGCTGCCGGCGTTCTCCGGCGGAACCGCCGGTCGGCCGGAAGTCCTCGACGGCCTGCGCCACGGCGTCGGCGAGGGCAGGCTTGCCCGCGAGCAGGGCGGCGAGCTCCGCCTTGTACTCGGCCGCCGCGCGGCGCTCCGCGGCCTGCCGCTGGTGCGAGCGGGCGCGACCGCCGAGACGGCTGAAAGCGTCTATCAGAGCGGTGAACTCCTCCGACGCCTCGGTCAGGCGAGCGGCCGCCCGGCGGAGAATTCGTGGATAGTCGTGCACCGCGATCGGAAAGCAGTGCTCGTAGTACCAGACCGCAAAGGAGCCATGTCCGGGGTCGAGCCACAACTCGAGCTGGCCGCTCTCCAGGACCCTGCCGTAGTGGTCGCCCAGGAAGGGCAGCAGCACCTTGCCGCGCAGGCGTTCGTTCGGCGACCAGTTGATGTCGAAGAAAGCCGAATAGGGGCTCGATTCGCCCCATTCGAGCACGTCGAGCCACCAGGGATTGTCGGCCCCGCCGACGCCCATGTGATTGGGCACGAAATCCAGAATCAGCCCGAGGCCGTTTCGATGAAGGCCATTGATGAAGGCCTCGAAATCGGACTCCTCGCCAAGTTCCGGATTGAGGTGGGCATGATCGGTAATGTCATAACCGTGCAGCGAGCCGGCGCGTGCCATCAGGAAGGGCGAGGTGTAGATATGACTGACGCCCAGGGACGCAGCATAAGGCAGCAGCTCCGTCGCGTCCGCGAACCCGAAGTCCTTGTGCAGTTGGAGCCGCAGGGTCGCCCGCGGGAAGCTCGGCGGGCCGGCTGTCATGGCGCGTGCAGAACCGGCACGGTCACATCGTCCCCGGCGCGTGCCGTTTGCCCGGCGATGTACGTGCCGGCCTATGGCGCGTGATCGCGGCCACGATCCTCGCCAGGGCCGGTTCGTCGAACAGGCGTTCGAGGGGCTTGCTCAATTTGCGGCGCCAGTTCGGGTGCTGATCGGACGTGCCGGGAAGGTTCGCCTGCTCGAGGTCCATCAGCACGTCTTCCAGACTGACCATCAGGAGCGCTCCGGGACTTGATGCCAGATGACCGTAGATCGCCGCGATCAGCTCCTTGATGAAGCCGGGGTCATCCTGCAGAGACGCCAGTTCGGAAGACCAATGACCGCTCTCCCGCAAGGCCTGGAGCAGCAGTGCGCGATCGCGGCTGCGCTCGCTGTCCGCGGCGCGCGAGCTTTCCGCGTCGGCGAACATACCGAGCGCGTCGCGCCAGACGAGGTCGCGCCCCCGCCAGAAGCCCGTAAGGGGCGGCAGGTCGTGCGTCGTCGCGGTGACCAGCGAGAGCTCGGGGTAGCGCTCCGGCGGCGTGAAGCGGCCGTCGGATTCGCGTTCGAAATAGAGTACGCGATAGGAGAGGATCCCCGCATCCGACATGACCTCGCGGAAGCCCTCCGGTACGGTGCCGAGATCCTCGCCGATGACGAGACAGTCGTTGCGCCGCGATTCGAGAGCGACGATCGCGAGCAGGTCGCGCAGCGGATAGGTCACGTAGCCGCCGGCGGTGGCGGGCGCCCCGTCCGGTATCCAGTACTGGCGGGTCAGGCCCATGACGTGATCGATCCGCAAGGCGCCTGCGTGACGCATGTTCGCGCGCAGGATTGCGGCGAATGGCTCGTACTCGGCTTCATGCAGTCCGTTCGGCGAGAGGGCCGCCAGACCCCAGTTCTGTCCTTGTCGGTTGAAGTCGTCCGGTGGCGCGCCGACGCTGACCCCCGAGAGGACGATGCCGGGGCTGCGCCATGCCATGCTACCGCCCGGGTGGGCGGCGACGGCGAGGTCGCCATAAAGGCCGATCGCCATGCCGGCGGCCAGGGCCTGCCCCTGGGCGGCCCCGAGCTGTTCGTCGGCCAGCCACTGCAGGTATTTGAAGAAGGTTATCCGGTCGGCTTTCTCTTGCGCGAAACGTTCGACTTCGGCACTGCGGACGTCGCGGAAGGGCTCGGGCCAGGTCGTCCAGGACCACTTGGCCCGATCGCGCCCGAAGAAATGCTCGTGCAGAGCATCGAAGCAGGCGTGTTCATCGAGCGCCTCGCCCATTTCCCGGCAATAGGCGCGAAAGGCCGCGGCGCGTGGACTGTCCGGACGGGCGAGGTGGTGGTCGCGGAAATCGCGGTAGAGCTGTTCCAGGACGGGCAGCTTGAGCGCGGAGGCCTCAGAATAGTCGACCAGTTCGCCGGCGCGCGCGCTGTCCAGTCGTCGCTGGACCTCCGGCGCGCTGGCCGCGGCTCTTGCCTCCGCGCAGTCGGCGAATTCCGGGACGAGCTCGGGCCGGATGTAAAGCACGTTCAGGAACTGACGATTGGACGGGCCATAGGGGCCGAAGTGGCCGGGGTCGGCGGGAAAGAGGGCATGGAGAGGATTGATGCCGAGCGTATCGGCGCCAAGCGCGGCCATGCCCATCGCGAGCTCCGCCAGATCAGCGAAGTCGCCCATGCCCCAGTTGCCGGCCGAGCGCAGGCCGTACAGCTGAAGCGCGCAACCCCAGGTGCGACCGTCGTGCAGCTTCTCCGCCGGCGTGACGCAGCGGTGCGGACAGACGATCAGACGGCATTGGGCATAAAGCGCCGGCGCGCCTGCCTTGCCAGCCTCCAACATCAGGTGATGGTAACCCTCGGGGAGATCGTCGGGCAGGTGGAGCCAGCGCCGTTCCCGACTTTCACCTGCCAGCGTGGCCGTCTCTTCAAGCGCGAGCTGCGAGATGAGCACTTCGCCGCCACGCCGGTCGCCGGCTTCCAGGTCGAGGCGCCAGACAAGGGGTACATCGGAAAGCGCGGCGGCCAGATTCAGCTTGATTCTCGGGGTTTCGCCGGCGGTTGCCACCACGGCAGGCGGCAGGGGGCGTTGCCAGCTTTCGGCCCGCGCCCGTTCGACGGCCGCGGCGAGCATGGTCCGGTCATCGGCATCGATGCCCATTGCCTTGAGAATCGCGCGCACGGTCTCTCCGGGCACGCGTCGCATCTGCCCGCCGATGTCACGATACGTCGTCTCGAGGCCAAAATGATGGGCAAGACGCGCGAGATCGTCCGCTTCGCTCACCTTTCCCCTCCGCTCGGCGCGGAAAGCTGCCAGATGCAGGACCAGGGCGGCATGCCCTCGCCGCCGGCCGGGCGCGACCGGTACACGACTTCGCCGACGATCGCGGGCGGCACGCCCACGGGCCGGTCGGCCAGGTTGGCGATCAGGGTCCAGTCGCTGCCGTCGCCGAGCCGCCATTCCACGGACAGGCCGGTCTCGCCCCAGAGGCGATAGCGGGCGCTCCCGCCGGGCAGATCGGCAAGACGGGGCACCAGTACCGAATGCCGCAGCTTCAACAGCCCGACATAGAACTCCAGCCACGACCGGCCCTGCTCGCTCGCGCGCTCGTTCCAGTCGAGGCACGAGCCCAGAAAAGTCGTCTCGGCATTGGGGTCGGGAATGGCGCTTCGCGCCTCTTGTTCGGCGAATTGGGGAAAGCGCGAGAACTCGCGCCGTCGACCTTCGCGCACCGCTTCGGCAAGCTCGCCCTGAAAATCGCAGAAGAACCGGAACGGGGTCGCGGTGCCCCATTCCTCGCCCATGAACAGGAGCGGGGGCTGAGGTGCGAGCAGATAGATGGCGACAAGAGCCCGCAGGGCGAGCGGGTCCGAAAGCGCGGTGAGACGTTCCCCGAACGCGCGGTTGCCGACCTGATCGTGATTCTGCAGGAAGTCGACAAAGGCGGTTGCCGGCAGATGGCTGCTCGGCTCGCCGCGCGGGGCCGACTCTCGATAGGGCGAGGGCTCTCCCTGGTAGACGAAGCCCTCCGCGAGCGCGCGGCCGAGCTTGGTGCGCGACCGGTCGATATAGTCCCGGTAATAGCCCTCCTTCTCGCCGGTCAGGATGTGGTGCGCGACATGATGAAAGTCGTCGTTCCACTGAGCGTCAAAGCCGCCTCTCGCTCTCTCCGGCTGTGCGGAGAGATAGCGCGCCTCGTTGTCGTCGTTCTCGAGGACGAGGTGGATGTGACGGCTTGGCCCGAGCTCGGTGCGCACGCGTTCGGCAAGCTCGGTGAGGATATGCGTCGCGCTGTCATCGAGGATGGCGTGCACGGCATCGAGCCGCAGACCGTCAAAGCGGTATTCCTCGAGCCAGTAGAGCGCGTTGTGGATGAAGAACTCGCGCACCTGCGGCACCGAAAAATCGATCGCCGCGCCCCAGGGCGTGTGGTGCCGCTCGGTGAAGAATTGAGGCGCGTAGAGATGCAGGTAATTGCCCTCAGGCCCGAAGTGGTTATAGACGACGTCGAGGAACACCATCAGATCGCGGGCGTGAGCCTCGTCGATCAGGGCCTTGAGCCGATCCGGCGTGCCGTAGGCATTGGCCGGGGCAAAGGGCAGGACGCCGTCGTAGCCCCAGTTGCGCCGGCCGGGGAAATCCGCAAGCGGCATTAACTCCACGGCGGTCGCGCCGAGCGCGCGAAGCTCGTCCAGCCGCGCGCGCACACCGTCGAAGTCGCCGCCTGCGCTGAACGCCCCGATATGCAGCTCGTAGAGCACTGTCTCGTGCCATGGCCGACCGGCCCAGGCCCCGTGCTGCCAAGCATGAGCCGCCGGGTCCACGACCACGCTGGGACCGTGGACATCACCGGCTTGGACGCGAGACGCCGGGTCAGGCACGCGAAAGCCGTCCGCGAGCTCAAAGAGGTAGCCGGCGCCGACCGCTATGCGGTCGGTGGCCAGCTCGAACCAGCCGTCGGCCAGCCGCTCCATGGGCAGCGAGTCGCCGCTCTCCGCCGCGACGACGGCGACCTCCGTTTGGGCCGGAGCCCAAAGGCGGAAGCGCACCGTCCCGTCGGCCTTCAACTCGGCCCCAAAGGGCATCGCGTGGCCACCAGTCATCGCGGCTCCGTCCGTGCCTCGCGGCGGTCGTCGGCGCCGTCGAGCTGAATCATCAGCAGGAGCGAATGCGGGGACAGGCGTATGGTCTCTTCCGCCGAGTAGGTCTCGCTGTTGCCGAAGCCGTCTTCGGTCGTGGTGTCGACCATCGGCCGCCAGCGCTCACCCAGTCGGGCCGGCGGCAGGCGATAGTCGATGGCTTCATGGTCCGCGTTCATGATTACCAGAAAGGTCTCGTCAGGCTCCGGCTCGCCGAGCGCGGTCAAGTGGTACTCGCCGGCCACGCCGCTGAGAAGGAAGCTGAGACAGCGGGCATAGGGCACTCCCCAGTCGGTCAGGGTCTTCTCCTTTCCGTCCGGGCGCAGCCACACGATGTCCTTGATATCGGTGCCGGGTATGACCTGGCCGTGGAAGAAGCGATAGCGGTGGAAGACGATGTGCTTGCGTCGAAGCTCGAGCATTTTCCGCGTAAAGGCTAGCAGGTTCTCGCCGTCAAGGCCCATCTCCTGCCAGTTGATCCAGCTCAGCTCATTGTCCTGGCAGTAGGCGTTGTTGTTGCCTTTCTGCGATCGCGCGAACTCGTCGCCGGCAACGAGCATCGGTACGCCCTGCGACAGCAGAAGCGTAGTCATGAAATTGCGTCGTTGACGGCGACGCAGCGTCAGCACGTCTGGGTCGTTGGTCGAGCCTTCCGCACCGCAGTTCCAGCTATGGTTTTCCGTTGTCCCGTCCTTGTTGTCCTCGAGATTGGCTTCGTTGTGCTTTTCGTTGTAGCTAACCAAATCGTTGAGCGTGAAGCCGTCGTGCGCGGTGATGAAGTTGATGCTGGCCCAGGGGCAGCGTCCCTTGACGTCGAAGATGTCGCTCGAGCCGGTCAGCCGGGAGGCGAGATCCGCAACCTGGCCCTCGTCCCCTTTCCAGAAACGACGCACCGTGTCGCGGTAGGAATCGTTCCATTCGGCCCAGCCGGGAGGAAAGCTGCCCAGCTGATAGCCGAAATCGCCGACATCCCACGGTTCTGCGATCAGCTTCACCGTCGACAGGACCGGATCCTGCTGGACCGCGTCGAGAAAACTGGCGTGCTGATCGAAGGCGCCGGTATCGCGCCGCGCCAGCGTGGTGGCCAGGTCGAAGCGGAAACCGTCGACGTGCATCTCCTCGACCCAGTAGCGCAGCGAGTCCATGACAAGTTGCAGCACCCGCGGGTGATGCAGGTTGAAGGCGTTGCCGCAGCCGGTGAAGTCCTGGTAATGGCGCGGTTTGTCGGCCAGCCGGTAGTAGGAGACGTTGTCGATGCCGCGGAAGCAGAAGGTCGGGCCGCGCTCGTTGCCCTCGGCCGTGTGATTGTAGACGACGTCCAGGATGACCTCGATGCCGGCATCGTGCAGCAACTGCACGAAGGTCTTGAACTCGCCGAGGCTTCCGTTCGAGAGATAGCGCGGCTCGGGCGCAAAGAACGCCAATGAGTTGTAGCCCCAATAGTTCCGCAGGCCCTTGTCGATCAGGAAGCGCTCGTCGACGAAGCCGTGAACCGGCAGCAATTCGACCGCGGTGACGCCCAATTGGGTGAGATAGTCGATGACCGCCGGCGAGGACAAGCCGGCGAAGGTGCCCCGATAGGCTTCCGGTACGTCAGGATGCTCGATTGTGAATCCGCGCACATGCAGTTCGTAAATGACGCTTTCGTGCCAGCGGTTTGCTGGCGGCCGGTCTTCGCCCCAGGTGAAAGCCGGGTCGACCACCACGCATTTCATCATGTCGGCGGCGTTATCGCGCGAGTCGAACGTCAGGTCCGCCTCCGGGTCGTCGTTGTCCAGCTGATAGCCGAAGTGCGCGTCGGTCCAGCGAAACTCGCCGTGCAGTGCCTTCGCGTAAGGGTCGAGCAGAAGCTTGTGGTGATTGAAGCGGTGTCCCTCTTTCGGGCTGTACGGTCCATAGACCCGGTAACCGTAGAGCTGTCCCGGGCGCACGTCGGGCAGGTAGCCGTGCCAGACCTCGTGGGTGTATTCGGGAAGCCGGACCCGCGCCTGTTCGCGCTCGCCGGACTCGTCGAAGAGACAGAGTTCGACCTTCTCGGCGTGCGCCGAAAAGAGCGCGAAGTTGACGCCCTTGCCGTCCCAGGTGGCGCCCAGCGGATAGGGCTCGCCCGGCCAAACGCGGAGTTTTGTGGCGATCATCGCCGGCGACCTTCGTTCAGTCTATCGATTGTCGGACTCGAAGCGGTCCAAGCGCAGCACTACCGCCGCAAGCGGCGGCAGAGTCAAGGCCAGCGAATGTGAACGGCCGTGCCAGACTATCGGTTCGGTGGTCACCCCGCCTTCGTTTCCGATATCGCTGCCGCCATATGCCGCCGCGTCGCTGTTGAAGACCTCGCGGTAAAGGCCATCGGCCGGGACGCCGACACGGTAGCCGTGGCGGGTCACGGGCGTCAGGTTGCAGACGACGATCACCTCGCGACCGGAGTCGTCGCGCCGCAGAAAGCTCAGCACGCTGTTGTCGCTGTCGTTGCCCTCGATCCACTCGAAGCCCTCCGGCTGGCAGTCCAGCCGGTGGAGGGCAGGCTCTTCCCGGTAGAGCCGGTTGATGTCGCGGACCAAGCTCTGCAGCCCGCGATGGGCCTGATCGTCGAGCAGGTGCCAGTCGAGCCCGGCATCGTGATTCCATTCCCGTTCCTGGCCGAACTCGCCGCCCATGAACAGCAGCTTCTTGCCCGGATGAGTCCACATGAAACAGAAATAGGCACGCAAGTTGGCGAATTTCTGCCAGCGGTCGCCTGGCATTTTGCCGATCAGGGAGCCCTTGCCGTGAACCACCTCGTCGTGGCTGAGCGGCAGGATGAAATTCTCGCTGAAGGCGTACAGCAGGCCGAAGGTTATGTTGTGATGCTGATAGCGCCGATACAGGGGGTCCTGGCTCATGTAGCTCAGCGTGTCGTGCATCCAGCCCATATTCCACTTGTAGCCGAACCCCAGACCGCCGAGGTAGGTCGGCCGGGAGACTCCGGGCCAGGCCGTGGACTCTTCCGCCGCGCTGGTCGCGCCCGGATGGTCCCGATAGAGCAGCTCGTTCATGCGCTTCAGAAAGTCGATCGCCTCCAGGTTCTCGTTGCCGCCGTAGCGGTTCGGAATCCACTGGTCTGCCGCGCGGCTATAGTTCAGGTAGAGCATGGAGGCCACTGCATCGACCCTGAGCCCGTCGGCGTGATAGCGGTCGAGCCAGAACAGGGCATTGGCGAGCAGGAAGTTGCTCACCTCACGGCGGCCGAAGTTGTAGATCAGCGTATTCCAGTCCTGATGGAAACCGAGCCGCGGGTCGGCATGCTCGTACAGGTGGGTGCCGTCGAAGTAACCGAGCCCGTGCGCGTCGGTGGGAAAGTGCCCCGGCACCCAGTCGAGCAGGACGCCCAGGCCGGCGGCGTGACAGCGGTCGATGAAGCGGCTGAACGCCTCCGGGTCGCCGAACCGGCTCGTCGGTGCATAAAGGCCGATCGGCTGGTAGCCCCAGGAGCCGTCGAAGGGATACTCGTTGATCGGCAGGAGCTCCAGATGCGTAAAGCCCATGTCGACCACGTAAGGGATCAGGCGGTCGGCCAGCTCGTCATAGGTGAGGTAGCGGTTACCTTCCTCGGGCCGACGCATCCATGATCCGAGATGGCATTCGTAGATGGAGATCGGCGCTTGCCGGTCGTTCTTCTCATGACGCGCAGCGAGCCAGTCCAAATCCTGCCAGTCATGCCGAGGCAGGCCGTGGACCATCGACGCCGTGCCGGGCGAGCGCTCCGCCCGGAAGGCGCAGGGATCGGCCTTGAGCGGCATAAGCGTGCCGTCGGCGGCCTTGATCTCGAACTTGTAGCGCGCTCCCGGCGCGACACCCGGCAGGAAAAGCTCCCATACGCCCGCTTCGACCCGCCTGCGCATGGGATGGCGCCGGCCGTCCCAGCGGTTGAAGTCGCCGACTACGCTGACCCGTCTCGCGTTCGGCGCCCAGACCGCAAAGGCGGTGCCCTCGACCCCCTCGATCGAGGTGGGATGGGCGCCCAGTCGTTCGTAGAGGCGCAGATGGTTGCCCTCGGCCATGAGGTGGAGATCGAGCGTTCCCAGCAGCAGGGGAAAGCGGTAGGGATCCTCTTGTTCGACGGTGTGGCCGTCGATCTCGAAGCGCAGGCGGTACGGAAAGCGCTCGTGCCGCAGCAGGAGTCCGGCAAAGAAGCCCGAGGAATGACACCTGCGCAACTCGCCGACAGTGCTTCCGTCACGGGCATCGATCAC
>CAZDBC010000015.1:0-8297 GCA_964503295.1 uncultured Kiloniellaceae bacterium
CCGACGCCGTCCGGCCCAGTGCTCAGTTGGGCGGCAGTATCGGCGATTCACAGGGGACGGCGCGATCACTTCCGCTCACCGGGTTGTGAGGCCCGGACGCCATTTGCCGAGGGCGGATTCCCGCGGCCGGCTTTCGTTGACAGGGACCGCCCCCCCTCTTATACACCCTGCCCAACTTGGTATTCCCATAAATCGGAGTAAAAAGCCGTGAAGCGCACCTATCAGCCGAGCGTGCTGGTCCGTAAGCGGCGCCACGGGTTCCGTGCCCGTAAGGCGACGGTCGGCGGACGCCGGATTCTGGCCAATCGGCGGGCGAAGGGGCGCAAGCGCCTGTCCGCGTGAGGCGATGGCGGCCCGACTTGCGCGCCTGAAGACCCGCCCCCAATTTCTCAAGGTCGCCGCCAGCCGGCGCAAGTGGGTGACCCCCGGCCTGATACTCCAGGCGCGACGGCGGCCGCCGCCGGACGAGCAGGACGCCGGGGACGCGCCGATCCGGGTCGGTTTCACGGTCAGCCGCAAGGTCGGCAACGCCGTGCGCCGCAATCGGGCCAGGCGGCGCCTGCGGGCGGCAGCGGCGGAGGTGCTCGGCGAACGCGGCCGGCCGGGGCACGACTACGTTATCGTCGGCCGGCAGGGCACCTTGACCCGTCCCTACCCGGAGTTGCTGTCCGACCTGCGGCAGGCGCTCGAGCGGGTCGAAGGCCAAGGCGGGCGGCGCGGCCGGACCCGCGACAGGCGAGAGGAGTCGCGATGAGCGTCGTTGTCCGGCCGTTGATCTGGCTGATCCGGGCCTATCAGTACCTGATTTCGCCGCTGCTCGGGCCGTCCTGCCGCTTCCACCCGAGTTGTTCGGACTACGCCGCGCAGGCGCTGCGCCGGCACGGGCCTCTGGCCGGCGGCCTGCTGGCGCTGTGGCGGCTGCTGCGCTGCAACCCCTGGGGCGGGAGCGGCGAGGATCCGGTCCCGGACCGGCTGCCCGCCGCCTTCGCCCGAGCGACCCGTCATCCCCCGCTGTCCGGGGAGCCGAACTGACCCGCGGCCGATCGCCGCGCCCCCGCACCCGACCGCCGGGAGCGACTCGAAGCAACGGACGACATGGATCAACGCAACCTCATCCTGGCCATCGCGCTCTCCGTGGCGATCCTGCTGATCTATCAGTTCGTGATCGTACAGCCGGAGCTGGAGCGCACGCAGCAGGCGATCCAGACCGAGCAGACCGCACAGCCCAAGCAGCCCGGGCAGCCCGGGCAGCCCGGACAGGCGCCGGCCGACCAGGCCCCGGGCGCCGGCACCGCCCCGACCCTGGGCGCGCCCAGCGACGGCGCGACGGCGACGGCGCCGAGCCAGCCCGGCGCGGCGGCGACGGGCCCACGCGACCGCGCCGCCGCCCTGGTCGACGAGCCGCGCGTTGCCATCGACACGCCGACCCTCAAGGGTTCGATCGCCCTGGTCGGGGCACGCCTGGACGACCTCATCCTGACCCGCTACCGCGAGACGCTGGAGCCCGACAGCCCGCTGATCGAGCTGCTCTCGCCGCTCGGCACCGCGCGGCCCTACTTCGCCCGCTTCGGCTGGGCGGCGAGCGATCCGGACGTGCCCGTGCCGGGCGACCGGACGGAGTGGACGGCCGACGGCGAGGTGCTCGCGCCCGGCCGGCCGGTGACGCTCTCCTGGGACAACGGCCAGGGCCTGCGCTTCGAGATGCGCTTCTCGGTCGACGACAACTACCTCTTCACCGTGGAGCAGCGCGTCGTCAACGAGGCCGGGCGGGAGGTGGGCCTTGCCCCCTTCGGCCTGATCTCGCGCACCGGCACCCCGGACGTGCTCGGCTTCTACATTCTGCACGAGGGCCTGCTGGGCGTCTTCGACGGCACCCTGAAAGAGGTCGACTACGACGACCTGCAGGACGAGGGCCGCATCGACCAGCCGACCACCGGCGGCTGGATCGGCATCACCGACAAGTACTGGCTGACCGCCCTGGTGCCGGACCAGTCGGCGCAGGTGCAAAGCCGCTTCGTCCACAACGCCCCGGGCGGCCAGGACAAGTATCAGACCGACTTCATCTACGCCCCGGTCACGGTCGCCGACGGCGCGACGGCGAGCCAGACCAGCCGCCTGTTCGCCGGCGCCAAGCGGGTCACCCTGCTCGACCGTTACGAGGAGCAGTACGGCATCACCCACTTCGACCTGGCGGTCGACTTCGGCTGGTTCTACTTCCTGACCAAGCCGATCTTCCTCGCCCTGCACTACCTGGACGAACTGGTCGGCAACTTCGGCGTCGCCATCCTGATCCTGACCGTGGCGATCAAGCTCGTGTTCTTCCCGCTCGCCAACAAGTCCTACAGAGCGATGGCGAAGATGCGCAAACTGCAGCCGGAGATGCTGCGCCTGCGCGAGCGCTTCGGCGACGACAAGCAGCGGCTCAATCAAGAGATGATGGCGCTCTACAAGAAGGAGGGCGCCAACCCGCTGTCCGGCTGCCTGCCGATCGTGATCCAGATCCCTGTCTTCTTCGCGCTCTACAAGGTCATGTTCGTAACCATCGAGATGCGCCAGGCGCCCTTCTTCGGCTGGATCCAGGACCTCTCGGCGCAGGACCCGACATCCATTCTCAACGGCTTCGGCCTCCTGCCCTGGCAGGTGCCAAGCCTGGGGCCGCTCGACATCATCAACATCGGCCTGTGGCCGCTGTTCATGGGCCTGACCATGTTCCTGCAGCAGCGGCTCAATCCGCAGCCGCCGGACCCGGTGCAGGCCAAGATCTTCCTGGCCATGCCGATCATCTTCACTTTCCTGCTGGCGCAGTTCCCGGCCGGCCTGGTGATCTACTGGACCTGGAACAACCTGCTGTCGATCCTGCAGCAAGCGATCATCATGAAGCGCGCGGGCGTGCCGCTCGGCCGCGAGGCGACCAAGACCTGAAGCGGCGAGGCGCCATGGCCGAGCCCACCTCCGAAGGCGACACGCCGGATGCCGCCGGCGACGCCGAACGGGCCGTCTGGCTGGAGCGCGGGCGGCACCTCTTCGCCCAGGAGTGCCGATTCCTCGTCTCGGCGGTCGAGCCGGCGCAGATCCCCGAGTTCGATCTCCCCGAGGTCGCCTTCGCCGGCCGCTCCAACGTCGGCAAGTCGAGCCTGGTCAACGCGCTGACCGGGCGCAAGACGCTGGCCCGCACCTCCAACACGCCCGGGCGCACGCGCCAGCTCAACTTCTTCGATCTCGGCGGGCGCCTGATCCTGGTCGACCTGCCCGGCTACGGCTACGCGCGCGCCAGCAAGCGCGACATCAAGGCCTGGACCGGCTTCACCCGCGCCTATCTCAAGGGGCGGCCGGGGCTGCGCCGGGTCTGCCTGCTGATCGACGCACGCCACGGCATCAAGCCGGTCGACCGCGAGATCATGTCGGAGCTCGATACCGCGGCGGTGTCCTACCAGCTCGTGCCGACCAAGGCCGACAAGCCCAAGCCGGCGGAGTTGGACGCCGTGCTGCGCGCGGTCGCGGCCGAGGCGGCCAAGCATCCGGCGGCCCATCCCGAGTGCCTCGCGACCAGCGCCGTGACCGGACAGGGCATTCCGGAGTTGCGCGCGGGTCTGGCCGCGCTCGCCGACGCCGTCTAGAGTGCGCCGCCGCGGGCCCGGCCCGCGGCGACGCCCGTGGCGCCCGGAGGAACGATCCAAGATGACCCAGCAGCATCAGATGAGTTTCAGCGACACCAAGAAGTGGCTGCAGGCGGCGCGCACCATCACCGAGGCGCTGCCCTTCATGCGGCGCTACGCGGGCAAGACCATCGTCATCAAGTACGGCGGCCACGCCATGGGCAAGCCGGAGCTGTCCAAGGTCTTCGCCAGCGACATCGTGCTGCTGAAGCAGGTCGGCATCAATCCGGTGGTGGTGCACGGCGGCGGCCCGCAGATCGGCCAGATGCTCGAGCGCCTGAAGGTGCAAAGCGAATTCGTCGACGGCCTGCGCGTGACCGATGCTGCCACCGTCGAGATCGTCGAGATGGTCCTCTCGGGTGCGATCAACAAGCAGATCGTGAGCTGGATCAACGACGAGGGCGGCACCGCGATCGGCCTGTCGGGCAAGGACGGCGGCCTGATCCGCGCGCGCAAGCTGGAGCACCGGAAGCGCGACGAGAGCTCCAATATCGAGAGGCTGCTCGACCTCGGCTTCGTCGGCCAGCCGCGCGAGATCAACCCGCGCATCCTGGTCTCGCTGGAGCAGGCCGGCATCATTCCGGTCATCGCCCCGATCGGAATCGGCGACGCCGGCGAGACCTACAACATCAACGCCGACACGGTGGCCGGCGCGATCGCCTCTGCGGTCGGCGCCTCGCGTCTGCTGCTCCTGACCGACGTGGCGGGCGTGCTCGATTCCGAACGTCAGCTCATCTCGGCGATGAACACGACCCGCGTGGCCGAACTGACGCGCGACGGCGTCATCACCGGCGGCATGATCCCGAAGCTGGAGACCTGTGTTTCGGCAGTCGAGAACGGCGTCGAGGCGGCGGTCATCCTGGACGGCCGCATTCCGCACGCCATGCTGCTCGAGATCTTCACCGACCAGGGCATCGGCACCCTGATCAAGCACTGAGCGCGCCGCGTCCGCGGTTCGTTCAGCCGCCGAGGCTGCGGAAGAAATCCCACTGCCACTCAATCTCGTCGGCGCTTAGGGGATAGTCCGAGCCGTCGCGCGGATGGAGCACCTGGGTCGGCGGAATGCCGGCAGCGCGCAGCTGGAGCTGGCTGGCCAGGCGCATGCCGCAGCCGGCCTTCCAGGCGAGCGCCGTGACACCCTTGGCCGAGCGCGCCGAAAGGATGCGGTCGACCAGCTCGACCGGGACGTTGGCCTTGAGCGCCAGCGCGGCGCGCACGAAGCCGCGCTCGCCGTCGGCCAGCGCCTCGGAGATCGCCGCGTCGTCGAGGTGGCCGGTGATGAACAAGCGGCGCGCCCGCGCGGCCGGGTCGGCCGCGTCCTCGGCGGCCGGACCGCCCTCCTTGAGGCGCCGGGTCACCTCGCGCGCGATCGTCTTGGCGGTCCTGGCGTCGAGGTCCGGCCGCCGTTCCAGGATGTCGAGCAGCGCGCGCTCGACAAAGCCGGCCAGCCTGCGGATCGCCTTGGCCGAGAGGTCGGGCCGCTCGACCAGCGGGCGCTGCCAGGCCTTGACCCGCGGCGCCAGCTTGATCGCGCGGTCGAGCGTGTCTTCGCGGATCTGCGCGCTGGCGTTGGCCAGCAGGTCGGTGATCGCGGCCTCGTCGCCGCTGCGCATGATCGCGTCGGCAACGTCGGCGTTGACCGCGTCGCGCCGCGAGATGGCGCGCAGGCGGCCGCTGTGGCAGCCCTGGGCGATGATCTCGAGCAGGTCCTCGTCGCCGAGCAGGGGGGAGAACTCGAGCGGCGGGCAGGCGACCGCGTCCTCGACGTCGCGCGCCAGCGCCTGGATGACGTGGCGCGGCGCGGTCTCGAGACCGCTCAGCGTCTCGGACAGGAGCTGGCGCACCCGTACCGCCTGGTCGCGCGCCAGGACCTCGATGACCTCGATGACATAGGCCTGGGTCTCGCGCAGGGCGCCGGGCTCCAGGTGCGGCAGCAGACGCTCGACCTTGCGCGCCAGGTCGAGGCGCACGCGCTCGTCGTCGTCGCGCGCCAGCAGCAGGTCGGCCTGGTGCGGCGTACGCGGATTGGCCGCCGCCCGGCGGCGCACCAGCGGATCACGGTCCTCGGCCAAAAAATAGAGCAGCTCCGGGCGCAGATCGTCGCGCGCGGCCAGACGCGCGCGCACCGCCGGGTCGTCGTCGCGGGCGAGGCGCTTCGAGTCCTCGTAGGAGATGGCGCCCGGCGCCGGCATGCCGGCCGCAGGTTCCGACTTCGGGCCGCTCATCGGCCGGTGCCCGGGTGCGGTGTGCGCTTGCCGCGCCGCTTGCTTTCGTACATGTGCCGGTCGGCCAGCTCGATCAGCGCTTCGGCGCCGAGCGGGTTGCGCGGATCGTGGAGTGCGACGCCGATCGACAGGCCCAGCGGCCGGTCGGGATCGCCGCTCGCCGAGGCCAGACGGCGCGCCGCGCGCGCCAGGCGGCGTACGGTCTCTCCCGCCGAATCCTCGCTCACCCGGTCGAGGTAGAGCGCGAACTCGTCGCCGCCGAGACGGGCCGCAAGGTCGGCGCTGCGCACCTGCTCGCGCAGCAGGTTGGCGATCGCCTTCAAGGTGTCGTCGCCCTGCTGGTGGCCGAAGCGGTCGTTGACCAGCTTGAAGTTGTCCAGGTCGATGTAGAGCAGAGCAGCGCAACTGTTGCTCCCGGCGGCGCGACCAAGGCGGCGCTCCAGCGCATCCATGAAGCCGCGCCGGTTGAGCAGGCCGGTCAGCGGGTCGGTGGCCGAGCGCCGCTGCAGCTCGCTCTCGCGCAGAAGCTGCTCGTTGGCCAGGCCGAGCTGGTTGGCGACCTCGTCGAGCAGGGCATGGTCGGCCGCGGTCCAGCGCCGTTCCGCATCGGCGCGCCACAGGCAGAGCGCGCCGTTGACGCCGTCGCGGCAGCCGGTCGGCTTGAGCAGCAGCAGGCCGCCGTCCCGGCTGAGCTGCATGTCGTGGCCGCTGGCCAGCACCTCGGCGAGCGGCGCCTGCAGGCTCTCGTCGTCGAGCCCGCTACCCGCCTGGGCGGCGCGCACCAGGCGCGGGCCCTGGCCGCGGCTCTCGACGCGGCGGTAGACGGCGACGCCGGTGGCCGGCAGGGCCGGCAGCAGGGCGCCGGCGGCGGCGACCAGCATGTTGGCCGGCTCCATTTCGTGGCGCACGATGCTGAGGATGTAGCTGAGCAGCCGGTCCTGGTTGCGGGCGTGCGCGAGCTCGCTTTCGAAGCTGCGCTCGTCGGTGACGTTGCGGCAGACGCCGCGCGCCCCGCGCCAGTCGCCGTTCGGTCCGTAGAGCGGCAGGGCGGTCACCGACATGCAGGTCTCGGCGCCGTCGGCCGCGCGCAGCCAGACCTCGACGTCGCGGATCGGGCGGCGGGTCAGGAACGGCGAGCGGGCGTCCTTGTCGGCGTCGATCAGCAGCGGCTCGACCTCGCGCCCGATCAGCTCGGCCGCGGGATGGCCGAGCGGCAGCTCGCTGGAGAGATAGCAGAAGCGGCCCTCGGCGTCGGTCTCCCAGGCGAAGTCGCAGGTCGCCTCCACCAGGTCCTTGAAGCGCTGGCGCGAGTCGACCAGGGCGTTGCGCAGGCTGCGCTCCAGCGTGATGTCGCGGCCGAGCAGCAGGGCCGCCGCCCCCTCGCCCCAGGGCAGCAGCAGCAGGTCGAAGGCGCGCCCGCCCGGCGCCGACAGGTTGTCCTCGATCAGCAGGGGATTGATCTGCGCCGACTTGCCGTCGAGGGCGGCCTTGAGCGCCTCGAGCAGCTCGGCCGAAGCACCGCCCTTGAGCAGCTCGGCGATCGGCTCGGCGGCCGCGTTGGCGCTGAGCACCACGCCGTTGTGGCCGGCGACCAGAACGGCACCCGGGAAGTCCTCGAAGGGCCCGCCGGGCGAGAACAGGCCGATTACCGCCTCCCGGCCAGGCAGGCGCAGGCGGTCCGGTTCGGTGACGACGTCGGCGGCGGTGCTGTCGCTCGAAGAGACGGTCATGGAAAGCCTTGCAGCGCGCCGGCCCGGGGGAGGTGCCGCGCGGCCGCGACCGCGACGCTCCGGGAGGGCCGGGAAATGCCCGCCGCGAGCTTGCCGGGACCGGCTTAAGAAGCGCTTAAATTAAGCTTTTTCAAGGCCTCGCGGCGGGCCGGCGCGGCGGCGCCATTGACAGTGCGCCCGGCCCTCCCGCATCTTCCCGAACGCCGCCCCGGCGGCGCCCTGCCCCCTTCGACCGCGCGGTCGAGCAGAGACGAAAACGGACGCCGCCGATGAGCCACGAGGAGCTGCAGCGCACCATCGAGGACGCCTGGGAAAAGCGCGCCGAGATCTCCCCGGCGACGCGCGGCGCGGTGCGCGAGGCGGTCGAGGCGGCGCTCGAGGCGCTCGACCGCGGCGAGCAGCGGGTGGCGGTCAAGACGGCGGACGGCTGGCAGGTCAAGCAGTGGCTCAAGATGGCGGTGCTGCTGTCGTTCCGGCTGAACGACATGACCACGATCCCCGGCGGGCCGGGCGAGGACACCCGCTGGTGGGACAAGGTGCCCTCCAAGTTCGCCGGCTGGAACGCCGAGCGCTTCCGCGACGCCGGCTTCCGCGCGGTGCCCAACTGCGTCGTGCGGCATTCCGCCTACATCGCGCCGGGCGTGGTGCTGATGCCCAGCTTCGTCAACGTCGGCGCCTATGTCGAC
>CAZDBC010000015.1:8307-18151 GCA_964503295.1 uncultured Kiloniellaceae bacterium
GCGGCACCATGATCGACACCTGGGCCACGGTCGGCTCCTGCGCCCAGATCGGCAAGAACGTGCACATCTCCGGCGGCGCCGGCATCGGCGGCGTGCTCGAGCCGCTGCAGGCCGGGCCGGTGATCGTCGAGGACAACTGCTTCATCGGCGCGCGCTCGGAGGTGGTCGAGGGCGTGATCGTCGAGGAGGGCGCGGTGCTGTCGATGGGTGTCTTCATCGGCGCCTCGACCAAGATCGTCGACCGCACGAGCGGCGAGGTCCACGTCGGGCGGGTGCCAGCCTTCTCAGTGGTCGTGCCCGGGAGTCTTCCCGGCAAGCCGCTGCCCGACGGCAGCCCGGGTCCGAACCTCTACTGCGCCGTGATCATCAAGCGCGTCGACGAGAAGACCCGCGCCAAGGTCTCGATCAACGAGCTGCTGCGCGACTGACGGCAGGACCGGCACCTCATGGCAGCCTCCCCCGTCCCGCCCGGCAGCGACCCGGTCCCCCTCGCCCAGGCGCTGATCCGCTGCCCCAGCGTGACCCCGGCCGAGGGTGGCGCGCTCGAGCTGCTCGAGGGCTGGCTGCGCACGCTCGGCTTTGCCTGCCACCGCCAGGTCTTCGAAGCGCCGGACACGGCCCCGGTCGACAACCTCTACGCCCGCCTGGGGTCGAGCGCGCCCAACTTCTGCTTCGCCGGGCACACCGACGTGGTGCCGGCCGGCGACCGCGCCGCCTGGTCGGTCGATCCCTTCGGCGGCGAGATCGTCGGCGCGCGCCTGATCGGCCGCGGCGCGGTCGACATGAAGGGCGCGATCGCCTGCTTCGTGGCGGCGGTGGCCGCCTTCCTCGAGCGGCGCGGCGGTCCGCCCGAGGGCTCGATCAGCCTGCTGATCACCGGCGACGAGGAGGGCGAGGCGATCAACGGCACGCGCAGGCTGCTCGACTGGGCCGCGGCGCGCGGCGAGCGGCTCGACGCCTGCCTGGTCGGCGAGCCGACCAGCAACGAGGCGCTGGGCGACATGGTCAAGATCGGCCGGCGCGGCAGCCTGAACGGCCGGCTGACCGTTTACGGCATCCAGGGCCACTCGGCCTACCCGCAGCTCGCCGACAACCCCCTGCACCATCTGGTGCGCATGCTGCACGCGGCGGTCGACGAGCCGCTCGATACGGGCAGCGCGCACTTCCCGCCGTCGAGCCTGCAGGTCACCTCGATCGACACCGGCAACCCGGCGAGCAACGTCATCCCGGCGCGCGCCACGGCCGCCTTCAATGTGCGCTTCAACGACCATTATGACGGCAAGGGCGTCGAGGACTGGCTGCGCGCGCGCTTCGACCGCGCGATCGGCGGGCAGGCGCGCTACGAGCTCGCGGTCAGCGTCTCGGGCGAATCCTTCCTCTGCCCGCCGGGGCCCTTGAGCGACTTGCTGTCGCGGGCGGTCGAGCGGGTGCGGGGTCGCGCGCCCGAACTGGGCACCACCGGCGGCACCTCGGATGCCCGCTTCATCAAGGACCACTGCCCGGTCGCCGAACTGGGCCTCATGAACGCCACCGCGCACAAGGTCGACGAGGCGGTGACGCTCACGGACCTGCGCGACCTGGCGCGCATTTACGCGGCCGTGCTCGACGGCTATTTTGCGGCGTGATCCCGATCCCGACCCAGGCCGAAGTCCTCCAGAACATCTATGGCGTCTGGCGGCTGGCCCGTCTCGACCGGGACGGGCTGAGGTTTCTCGACAGCTCGGGGACAGGACTGTGGAAGTCCTTCTTCGCCGCGGTCATCGTGGCGCCCGGCTTCGCCATCCTGATGGCGGTCTACCTGCCGCCCGAGGTGGCCGCCGCCGGCGCCCTGCGCCTGCTCGCCGTCATGGCCATCGCCTACGTGCTGAGCTGGGCGGTTTTCCCCGTGGTCGTCGAGCCGATCTGCGCCAGCATCGGCAAGGACGAGCGCTACGCGCTCTACATCGTCGCCTACAACTGGGCCAAGGTGGTGCAGATCGGGGCCTTGCTGCCGATCGCGCTGATCACCTCCACGGCCCTGCTCCCCCCCGGCATCAACGACTTCCTCAACTCGGCGATCTACGTGCTGGTCGTCGCCTACGTCTGGTTCATCAGCCGCAGCGCGCTCGACGTCGGCTCACTGGGGGCCGCCGGCTTCGTCGTGCTCGACATCGTCTCCGGCGAGATCATCTTCGCCATCGCGCTCAGCCTGCTCTAGCGGCGCGTAGTCCACGAAAGTGAGATAGAGGCCGCCGGCCGGCGCGGTCGGCCCGGCGGCGCGGCGGTCGCGCGCGGCCAGCGCGGCGCGCAGGTCGTCGAGGCGCCAGCGGCCCTGGCCGAGCAGCTTCAGCGCGCCGGCCATGTTGCGCACCTGGTGGTGCAGGAAGGAGCGCGCCTCGGCGCGCAGCTCGATCAGGCTGCCGCGGCGCTCGACCGTCAGCAGGTCGAGGGTCTTGACGGCTGTGCGCGCCTGGCACTCGGCGGCGCGGAAGCTGGAGAAGTCGTGCCGGCCCTGCAGCAGCGCCGCGCCCTCGGCCATCAGGCCGGCGTCGAGCGGCTGGGGCACGAACCAGGCGCGGCCGCGCTCGAGGGTGAGCGGCGCGCGGCGGTTGACGATGCGGTAGAGATAGCCGCGCCGGGTCGCCGAGAAGCGGGCGTGGAAGCCGGCCGGCGCGACCTCGGCGGCGAGCACCGCGATCGGCGCCGGCTTGAGGTGCTGGTTGACCGCCATCATGAGGGTGTCGGGTTCGACCGGCCGTTCCAGGTCGAGATGGGCGACCTGGCCGAGGGCGTGCACGCCGGCATCGGTGCGCCCGGCGCCCTGGACCGCGACCCGCTCGCCGCAGAAGGCGAAGACCGCTTCCTCCAGTGCCTGCTGCACGCTCGGCCCGTTGTCCTGGCGCTGCCAGCCGACGAAGCCGCCGCCCTCGTACTCGACCAGCAGGCGGTAGCGGGTCACGGCACCCACGCGCGGCGGGCCGCTGCTTCCGGGACGCAAGGCTCACCCCCTCCCCGCCCTCCCCCGTCGAGGGGGAGGGGGAAACGGAGTGCGGCCGCCAGGATCCTCCCCGCGCCGCCGAGGGGGAGCCTGTGGACTGCCGGAATCTTCCCTCCCCCCCTGCGGGGGAGGGTCAGGGAGGGGGGACGTTTCCGCCGCCTCCGGCAGCGCCAGGCGCGTGCCCGCGGGCATCGCAAAGCCGCGCAGGAAGGCCTCGGCGTCGGCCGGCTGGCGGCCCGGGCGCTGCAGGCGCTCGAGCACCAGCGCGCCCCGCCCGCAGGCGACGCGCAGCGGATCGTGCAGCACGGTGCCCGGTGGCGCGGCCTCGTCCCCGGGCCGGGCCGCGGCCGCCAGCAGCTTGATGCGCGCGCCGCCCAGCTCGAAGAAGGCGCCCGGCCAGGGGGTGAAGGCGCGCACCCGGCGGGCCAGAAGCTGCGCGTCGGCGCGCCAGTCGAGCCGGCCCTCGGCGCGGGTCACCTTGGCGGCGTAGGCCGCCCCCTCGCTCGGCTGCGCGCGCGGCCGCAGGGTCCCGGCGGCAAGCCCGTCGAGCGCCTCCACGATCAGGCGCGCACCGAGCGCGGCCAGGCGGTCGTGCAGGCTCTGGGCGGTGTCGTCGGGCGCGATCGCCAGCGGCTCGGCGAGCAGGATGGGGCCGGTGTCGAGCCCCTCGTCCATCTGCATGATGGTGACGCCGGTCTCGCGGTCGCCGGCCTCGATGGCGCGCTGGATCGGCGCCGCGCCGCGCCAGCGCGGCAGCAGGGAGGCATGGATGTTGAGGCAGCCGAGACGCGGCGCTGTCAGGATCGGCGGCGGCAGGATCAGGCCGTAGGCGGCGACCACCGCGGCGTCGAGCTTCAGCGCCGCGAAGGCGCGCTGCGCGGCCGGGTCCTTGAGGCTCGCCGGTGTCGCGACCGGCCAGCCGCGGGCCTCGGCGAAGGCCTGGACCGGCGACGGCCGCGGCTTCTGCCCGCGGCCGGCGGGCCGGGGCGGCTGGGCGTAGACCCGCGCGATCTCGTGGCCGGCCGCGGCCAGGGCGGCGAGCGCCGGCACCGCGAAGTCGGGCGTGCCCATGAAGGCGAGGCGCAAGGGCTGCGCGGCGGTGCGGTCGGTAGGCACGGCGGTCATGACCGCAGGCTCTTAGCACCTGCCGGCCCCAGGCGACAGGGGCGAGGCAAGCGAGGCCAGCGAGAACCGGGCCCCTCATGCTTCGACAGGCTCAGCATGAGGGTTTGGAACCTCACCCTGAGCCTGTCGAAGGGTGAGGTCCCCAGCTCGGTGCCTCACGCGCTCTGGCGGTCGCTCTCGGCCTCGAGCTTGCCGGTGCGCTTGGCCTTGGCCAGCTTGCGCAGGATCATGTTGCGCTTGAGGGCGCTCAGGTAGTCAACGAAGAGCACGCCGTTCAGGTGGTCGATCTCGTGCTGCAGGCAGGTCGAGAGCAGGCCCTCGGCCTCGATCTCCTGCGCCTTGCCGTCGCGGTCGAGGTAGGCGACGCGCACCTTCGACGGCCGGGTCACGTCGGCGTAGAACTCGGGCAGGGAGAGGCAGCCCTCCTGGTAGGTCGAGAGCTCCTCGGATTTCCAGGTGACCTCGGGGTTGACCAGGCAGAGCGGGTCGCGCGGGTCCTCCTCGCGCGAAATGTCGACCACCAGCACGCGCTCGGTGACGCCCGCCTGCGGCGCGGCCAGGCCGATGCCCGGCGCGTCGTACATGGTCTCCAGCATGTCGTCGATCAGGGCGCGCACGCGCTCATCGACCGCGGGCACGGGTTTGCAGCGGGTCCGCAGCAGCGGGTCGGGCGCGATGACGATCGGCAGCTTGGCCATGAGCGCGTGGCTCGTTCCACCTGTTTTTCCAAGGGCTAAAGCGACACTAGGTAAGGCGACGCGGCGGGGGCGTCAAGAAGAGGAGCCCAATCGGCGACCGCCGATTGGGAGGGCGCGCTCCTTGCCGGCCGCATCGGCGCCGTTATCGGCGCGCGCGGCGCCCGAGTGCAAGTCGATTGCGCCGCGGGCGAGTTCGAGTCAGGCTCGATCAACCAGATGAACCGGCGCGCGAAGCTGCGGTTCGACAGCTTCGTCTTTCGTGTGTGAGGGGGCGGATCGCGGAACCCGGGTCGCGGGTTTCGGCTGGGGGCATGAAGAGGGGAAACCGTCATGGCCTGCAGCATTGTCATCACCGGCGTCTTCGGTCTCGGCCAGCCGATGGACACGATCCGCGTCACCGGAACGGTCGAGGACTGTCCGAGCGACGTGGAAGGCAACAGCGTCCTGGTCGGACTTTCCTGCCGTTCGGCCGAGGGGCCGTTCCAGGAACGCTTCGCGAGCGTCGATCACGAGGGCAAGTGGCAGGCCCTCTTCCCCGGGCCGGTGCCCAACTGCGAGTGCGGATCGGACGTCTTCGCAACGGCGCGCTGCGTGACCGTCGCCGACTGCGCCGCCGAGCCCTTCCAGGGCCGGATCCGCTGCGTCGACTGCCCCTCGCTGAGCTTCGGCGGCAGCGACGACGTGCAAGTTATAGACGTCCAGGTCGAGTGCGACACGGATGGCACCGCGCTGGTCTCGATCAGCTTCAACGTCGTCAACACCACCCAGAACCTGGTGCACGTCATCGTCAACTGCGGGCCGGGCGGCACCAAGGTCAGCGGCGGCGCCTTCGGCTTCACGCCGGGTTCGAGCGGAACGGTCCAGACGGTGTGCCGCTACAACCCGGCGGTCACGCCCAACCCGCAGCCCTTCGTCGAGTTCTTCAATGTCGATTTCGCCCCGCAGGGCTGTCCGCCGGTGCCGATCACGGTCGGGACCCTGCCGGACTGCGCCGCGGAATGTCCGACGACGGTGACGGTCGAGGTCCGCGACGGCGCCGGCAACATCTTCGATCCCGAGGCCGTGGTCTGCCTGGCCCCCGGCGACTACACGGTACGGGTCGTCGCGCCCGCACTGATCCCCGGCATCGAGTACTCCTGGAGCAAGGACGGCGTCCTGCAGCCCGGCGAGACCGGGCCGGAATTCACGCAAACGGTAGGCGCGGGCGAGGAGATCGATCTCTCGGTCGCCGTGTCGATCCCCGGCTGCCCCAGCCCGTCGGCGCCGATCGAGCTCAAGGGCTGCATCCTCGACTGCAGCGAGGACCTGGCGCTCGAGGTGCGCAACAGCCTGGGCCAGAGCGTCGACCTGGAGCAGCCCTGCCTGGCGGCCGGCACCTACAGCGTGCAGGTGACCTCGCCCACGGGGCCGGGCTGGGAGTTCCACTGGGCGATCGACGGCACGATCGATCCGACGACGATTGCGCCCGAGCACGACGTCGACCTCGGGGCCGGGGGCAGCGTCACGGTGGGTGTGACCGCCATCGGCGACGGCTGTCCGGCGAAAAGCGACGAGATCGAGCTCACCGGCTGCGGCGACGGCGGCGGCGGCGGCAATGGCGGCGGCCTGTTCGGCTGCGACGGTCTGCTGATCGCCGCGATCTCGCTGCTGATTCTCGGCGGCATCCTGATCGTCATCGGCGTGTGCAGCGGCTCGGGCGCCGTTCTGGCCAGCGGCATCGTCGCGGCGGTGACGGGCGCGGTGCTGCTGATCCTCTGGGCGATCTTCTGTCGCCGCTTCACGTCGTGCAGCGTGCTGGAGCGCCTGCGCTGTCTGCTCAACTGGCTCGCGCTCCTGGCCGCGGTGCTCGGCATCCTGCTGCTCTTCATCGCGTCGCCGGCCTGCGGCATCGCGGCGTTGATTACCGGCGGCTCCTGGGCGAGCGTGGCGGCGTTCCTGACCGACGTCATGGTGACGAAAGGCTGCACCATCGGCACCTGCTTCCTGCCGAACGGGACGGCCGCCCGGCTCCTGCGCCTGCGCCGGCCGAGGGGCTGACCGCCGACGTGCGGGCTGGGGGAGCCGGGCGGACACATCCGGCCACCTGCCGGCGGCTGCTATACTGGCACATGCGATCCGGGCCGATCCGCAGCCTGCGCAGCGTAGTGCGGCTGCTCCTCGCGCTGCTCGCCCTGCTCGCGCCGGCGCGCGCCGCGGCCGAGACCGCCGTCGCGCTCGAGCTGGTGCTGGCGGTCGACGTCTCGGGCAGCGTCGACGACGCGGAGTACGGGCTGCAGGTGCAGGGGCTGGCCGCCGCCTTCCGCGACCCCGAGGTGCGCCGCGCGATCCGCGCCCACGGCCCGCAGGGCATCGCGGTCGCCGTCGTGCAGTGGGCCGGCGGGCGCACGCCCGAGGTCGCGCTCGACTGGCGACGGCTCGCGGACGATGCCGGCGCGCGCGCTTTCGCCGGGCGCCTCGCCGCCATGCCGCGGCGCTTCGTCGGCGAGGACACGCAGCTCGGCCGAGCGGTCGCCTTCGGCACCGAACTCCTGCGCGCCAACGGCTACGACGCGCCGCGCCGGGTGATCGACCTCTCCGGCGACGGCGGCGCCGAGCCCATCGGCCAGACCCGGCGGGCGCGCGACGCGGCCGTCGCCGCCGGCGTCACGGTCAACGGCCTGGCCGTCGAAAGCGACAACCCCGATCTCGCCGCCTTCTTCCGCGACCACCTGATCGGCGGGCCCGGCGCCTTCGTGCTCAGCGTCGCCGGCTACGCCGACTTCGCCGCCGCCATGCGGCGCAAGCTGCTGCGCGAGATCGGCCAGCCAGCGCTGGCGCGGCGGGTGCGGTAGAGGTCCCGAGCGCTTTGACCGACTCGCCGGGGGGCGGCAGACTTCCGGCATCGGCTCCGCCGCGCGAAACCCGGGAGACTCCATGCCCCTCGATCCGCTGGTTCTGATCCTGCTGCTGCTCGCGCTCGCGCTCGCGGTCGGGCTCGGGGCCGGCCTGCTGTTCGCGCGCCGGGGCGGGCGCCAGGAGTCGGACATCGCCGGGCGCCTGGCCCAGATGGCCGACAGCCAGGCCGCGGTCCAGGCCCAGCTCGCCGAGCGTCTGCGCGCCCAGGAGAACGCGCTCGCCAAGGCGCTGGAGGAGCGGCTGGAGTCCTTCTCCAAGCGGGTCGGCGACCGCCTGCAGGACTCGGCGACGCGTCAGCAGAACAGCCTGACCGAGCTGCGCGAGCGCCTGGCGGTCATCGACCGGGCGCAGAAGAACATCACCGAACTGTCGACCCAGGTGGTCGGCCTGCAGGACATCCTGGCCAACAAGCAGGCGCGCGGCGCCTTCGGCGAGGTGCAGCTGCGCGACATCGTCGAGGCGGTGCTGCCGCCCTCGACCTACGCCTTCCAGGCGACGCTGGGCAACGGCAAGCGCGCCGACTGCCTGCTGCACATGCCCAACCCGCCGGGCGCGATCGCCATCGACGCCAAGTTCCCGCTGGAGAGCTACGAGGCGCTGCGCGCCGCCGACGACGCGACCCGGCCGCAGGCGGTGCGCGACTTCTCGACCTCGATCCGCAAGCACGTGCGCGACATCGCCGAGCGCTACATCGTGCCCGGCGAGACCTCGGACTCGGCGCTGATGTTCCTGCCCAGCGAGGCGGTCTACGCCGAGCTGCACGCCAACTTCCGCGGCGTGGTCGAGGAGTCCTACCGGGCGCGCGTGTGGATCGTCTCGCCGACCACCCTGATGGCCACGCTCAACACCATCCGCGCGGTCTGGAAGGACGTACGCATGACCGAGCAGGCCGGCCTGATCCAGGTCGAGGTCGGCAAGATGCTCGAAGACGTGGAGCGGCTCGACAAGCGGGTCGACAACCTCGACAAGCACTTCGCCCAGGCGCGCAAGGACGTCGAGGAGATCCGCACCTCCTCGCTCAAGATCACCCGGCGCGGCGAGCGCATCGGCGAACTGGAGCTCGACGAGGCCGAGCTCGAAGCGCCGGCCCTGCCGCCCGACGTGCCGCGCATCGCCGGCGATTGAGCGGGCGCGCGCGACCGTCACGCGGCGAACGGTGCCCCGGGACCGGCGAGCCCTATGGTGGCACCCCCACCCGACCGGCTGGCGCCGGGCGACCTCCCCCGCAGGCGGGGGAGGTCTGCCGCTGCGCCTTCCCGTCTTGCCGCCGGGCCGGCCGGCGGCCGATGATGGCGCCATGACCGTTCACGACCCGGCCATCGCGGAGACCCTGCGCCACGGCGTGCCGCTTTTTGCCGGCCTCTCCGAGGAGGCCTTCGCCCGCGCCCTGGCGCTCGCCCGGCCGCGCGGCCTTCCGCGCGACGGCGTGCTGTTCCGCCAGGGCGAGCCGGCGGCGGCCTTTCACCTGCTGCTCAGCGGGCGGCTCAAGGTCGGCCAGACCACGCCGGAGGGCCAGCAGGTCATCATCCGCTACCTCGGCCCGCGCGAGATTGCCGGCTGCGTCGCCGTGTGCGGCGGCCTGCCCTACCCGGCGACCGCGACCGCGGTCGAGGACTGCCGCCTGCTGACCTGGAGCCGCGAGCGCATCGCCGAACTGGCCCGGCGCTATCCGGAGATCGCCCTCAACGCCATGCGCGAGATGGGCGGGCGCACCACCGAGCTGCAGGAGCGCCTGAAGGAGCTGCAGACCCAGCGGGTCGAGCAGCGCGTCGCCCACGCCCTGGCGCGCCTCGTGCTGCAGGCCGGGCGGCGCACCGGCGCCGGCATCGAGATCGACTTCCCGATCTCGCGCCAGGACCTGGCCGAGATGACCGGCACCACCCTGCACAGCGTCAGCCGCACCCTCTCCGCCTGGGACGAGCGCGGCATCGTCGCCGCCGGCCGCCAGAAGGTGGTGATCCGCGAGCCGCAGCTTCTGCTGGCCATCGCCGAGACACCGCCGGCCGAGGGCGCCTGAATCGGCGGCCCTCTCCCAGAAGGGAAAGGAGTCGTTCACCACCCCCTCCCCGGCCCTCCCCCGCAAGCGGGGGAGGGAGAGAGCAAACCCTCCCCCGGCCCGGGGGAGGTCGGCGGCCGTCAGGCCGGCGGG
>CAZDBC010000016.1:0-18090 GCA_964503295.1 uncultured Kiloniellaceae bacterium
CCCGCGCACCGCCGCCATCTGCTCGACGGGCGTGTAGCGCCCCACGGCCTCGGTCGTCATCTGCAGAATCATATCGTGCCCGACCGTCTTTCGGATCGCGGCGATGGCGGCTTGATAGGCTTCGGCGTCCAGGCTGTGCCGGCCGCCCGCGTCGCGTACGTGGAGATGGAACATGGCCGCGCCGGCCTCGCGGCAGGCGGCCGCGCATTCGCCCAGTTCCGCCGGCGCGATCGGCAGCTTGGGGTGATCGTCCTTGCCGCGGCGTGCGCCGGTCGGCGCGACCGCAAGAAGAATCGGGCGCGACGCGCTCTGCGCCGCGGGCGTCGGATCCGACATCGGCGTCATGGCGCCGCGTCGGAAACCCGGCGGACCGCGGCCGCAGGACGGGTGACGGCGTCGATCTCGGACAGGGCGGCGGTCAGCGCCGCGTCGAGCTTGTCGACCAGCTCCTCAAGGTGCGCGCGCGCGACGATGAAGGGCGGCGCCAGCAGAACGTGGTCGCCCACCCGGCCGTCCGCGCCGCCGCTGCCCGGATAGCAGACCAGGCCGTTGGCCATGGCCTGGCGCTTGAGGCGGGCGGCCAACCGGTCGCCCGGGGCGAAGCTCTCCTTGGTCGCGCGGTCGCGCACCAGCTCGATGCCGACGAAGAGCCCGCGGCCGCGGATGTCGCCGACCGCCGGATGCTCGGCGAAGCGCTGCGCAAGCATATCGCGCAGGGCCGCGCCCTGCCCGCGCACGTTCTCCAACAGGCTGTCGTCCTCGATTGTCTGCTGCACGGCAAGCGCGGCGGCGCAGGCGGTGGCGTGGCCGATATAGGTGAAGCCGTGCTGGAACGCGCCGCTGCCCTCCGCGATGGCGCGGAACACGCGCTCGCTGGTCAGCACCGCGCCGATCGGCTGGTAGCCGCCGCCAAGCCCCTTGGCGCAGGTCAGCAGATCGGGTGCGATGCCGTCCTGCTCGCAAGCGTAAAGTGTGCCGGTACGGCCCATACCGCTCATGACCTCGTCGAGAATCAGCAACACCCCATAGCGGTCGCAGATCTCCCGGATCCGCTTGAAGTAGCCTGGCGCCGGCGGCACCACGCCCGCCGTTGCGCCGACCACCGTCTCGGCGACGAAGCCGGCCACGGTTTCCGGACCGAGCCGCAGGATCTCGGCCTCGAGCGCCTCGGCGGCCCTGCGACCGTAGTCCTCGTCGCTTTCCGACGGCCGTTGATGACGGTAGGCGTAGCAGGGCGGGATGTGGGCAACGTCGATCAGAAGCGGCGCATAGGGCTCGCGGCGCAGCAGATTGCCGCCAACGGCGAGCGCGCCCAGGGTGTTGCCGTGATAGCTCTGCAAACGGGCGATGAAACGGCTGCGCTCAGGCTGGCCGATCTCCAGATAGTACTGCCGCGCCAGCTTGAGCGCCGTCTCGTTCGCCTCGGAGCCGCCCGAGACGAAGTAGACACGCCCGAGGTCGCCAGGGGCGCGCTCGGCCAGGTGGCTGGCCAGACGTTCGGACGGCTCGGTCGTGAAGAACGCCGAGTGGGCAAAGGCAATCTTGTCGACCTGGCGCTTGATGGCCTCGATCACGCGCGGATGGCCATGGCCGAGGCATGAGACGGCCGCCCCGCCGGACGCGTCGAGATAGCGTTTGCCCGTCGCATCGATCAGGTACGGCCCGTCCCCACCGACTGCGACCGGATAGTCCGTCTTCGCCTGACGATGAAAGACATGGCTGGTCATGACTGGACGTCCGGTGGTGATCGACTGTGGCTTGGCGGCGCCGAAGGAGCCCGGCAACCGACAGGATTTCAACATCGCGGCCGCGGCACAAGCCGTTTCGCCTCGCTGCAAGGCAGCATGCCGGCGCATCGGGGCCAGCCGCCATTGTAAGCCGGCAACGGCGCCGCTAGGCTCTGGCCGCGTCCGGTCCGGGGGCGGCGCTCTCCGGCCAGGGGTTTCGGCAAAAGGGGGCCGCTCAGCGTGACCATGAACCTCAAGGATCACATTCGCACGGTGCCGGACTTTCCCAAGCCGGGCATCCTCTTCTATGACATCTCGACCCTGCTCGCCCATGCCGATGCCTGGCAGGAGACCTGTTCCCGTCTGGCCGATGCCATCACCGGCGCAAAACCGGATCTGTTGGCCGGCATCGAGTCGCGCGGTTTCCTGACCGCGGCGCCGCTCGCGCTCAAGCTCGGGCTCGGCTTCATCATGGTGCGCAAGCAGGGCAAGCTGCCGGGCAAGACGATTCCCTACACCTACGAGCTGGAATACGGCAGCGATACGCTGGAGATCCACGCCGACGCGGTGCGCCCGGGCCAGCGCGTGGTGATCCTCGATGACCTGCTGGCGACCGGCGGCACCATGCGCGCCTCCGCCGAACTGCTGCGCAAGGCCGGCGCCGAGGTGCCGGCGGCAGCCTGCATCATCGAGCTGACCGATCTCCGCGGCCGCGAGAAGCTCGACATGCCGGTGACGACGCTGATCCAGTACCCGAACTGATCGCGGCACGGATCCCGCCAGCTAGAGAGGCGGGTAGACGGCGCTCTCGGCGCTCGCGGTCAGGGCCTCCGCCAGCGCGATCAGGGCCATGTCGCTGCCGGCGGGGCCGATCAGCCCGAGGCCGAGCGGCGCCCCCTGGCGCGAGGTCGCGGGGATGGTGATCTGGGGCAGGCCGGCGAGCGTGGCCGGACAGGTCAGGCACCAGACCTGGCCGCGGTGGATACGCAGCGCCTCGGCGCCGGCATCGAGGCGCGGCGCGATGTCGGGCGCGGCCGGCAGACAAATGATGCCCCGGTCGCCGAGGAGATCGTGCAAACGCGCGGCATAGTCGGCGCGTTCGCCGGCCAAGGCTGCATTTTCTTCGGGGTCGACGCTGCGCACCCAGTCGAAGCGCTCCTGAATCTCCGGACCGAAGCGCGGCCGTGTCTTTTCGATCCAGGCGCCATGGGCTCGCCAGACCTCGCAGGCCTGAATGAGCCGGCCCTTGCGCATCCAGCTCTCGAGCCCGCCCGGCTCGCCCAGTTCGATCGGCTCAGCGCCCCCGAAGCGCGCGCTCAGGCGATCGACCCATGGCTGCAATCGCTCGCGGACGCCCGCATCGACCTGGGCGAAGGCATCCTGCGCGACCAGCAGACGTGACGGTGCCGCGGCGGCGCCGGGCGACTCGCCGAGCAGGACCGACCCGACCCGGCCCAGGGTCTCGGCGTCGCGGGCGAACCAGCCGACCGTATCGTAGCTGGGCGCGAGCGGCATGACGCCGTGCAGCGGAACGCGGCCATGGGTCGTGCGGATCCCGAAAATGCCGCAGTAGCTGGCCGGAATCCGCACCGAGCCCGCGGTGTCGCTGCCCAAGGCGAAGTCGACGATGCCCCCGGCCACGGCCGAGGCCGAGCCGCAGGACGAGCCGCCGGCGATGCGGCCGGGCGCATTGGGGTTCGCCGGGCTGCCGAAGTGGAAGTTCTGTCCGTTGAGGCTGAACGCCAGCTCGTCGGTGATCGTCTTGCCGAACAGATGGGCGCCCGCGTCGAGCAGCGCCGCCACCACCGGGGCGTCGGCCTCCGCCGGCTGGTGACTGGCCGCCCAGTCGGGATTGCCGCAGCCGGTCACCGTCCCGGCGACATCGAAGATGTCCTTGACGGCGAAACTGAGCCCGGCGAGCGGTCCGCCCTGCCGGCCAGCACGTTCAACGGGCGGACCGGGCATGAACGCGCCCAGCGCGTCCTGCCCCGGTCCTGCGCCAGCATCCTCGCTCGTATCGGTCACGCGCTGTCCCCTTCCCATCGCCGCACCGGACGGAATCAGGTCCTGGTTTCGGTCACGTCCGGCTCCGGTTCGGCCGGTTCTTCATCGCCTTCCGGCTCGGGATTCCGGCGCCGGATGATGATGTCGCCGTTGTCCAGAACCTCGGGCATCTCGTACTGAGGAATCATGCCGATCAGGCGATCGAGCGCCTCGAGCAGGCTGTCGACTCCTTCGCGCGCCAGGTCACCCGGGCCCGGCTTAGCGTTCTCGCCGGATGGCGGCGGCGCGTCGTCGGCGACCGCCGGCGGCGTCGCCACGAACAATGCGCATGCGAACCAGGGTGCCGCCAGCAGGGCGCAGGACTTCGGCCTGCGTTGGATCGTCTTCAATGGTCTGCTCCCATGTGGAGATAATGGAGGCGACCGTCCCCTCTCTCGGCCCGCTGCGCGAACCTAGCGTCATGCCCCTGCCCGTGCAATGCGCCTGCCCCGGCGGTATCGCCTGCGCCGCGCATCGCCTATAAGGCTACGCATGGCGACAATCTCCCATCCCCAAGGCGCGGCCGAAGGCCTCGGCGCGGTCGCCTGCGGCCATCCCGAGACCGCCGCCGCCGCGGTCGAGCTCCTGCGCGACGGCGGCAACGCTTTCGACGCCGCGCTCGCCGCCTTCTGTGCCGCCTGCGTGGCAGAACCGGTGCTCTGTTCGCTCGGCGGCGGCGGCTTCCTGCTCGCCCGGCCGGCCAGCGGCGAAGCCTTCGTCTACGACTTCTTCGTCGACACGCCGCGCCGGCCGCGGCAGGTCGGGGATCTTAACTTCTTCGCCATAGAGGCGGACTTCGGGACGGCGACCCAGGAGTTCCACATCGGGTTGGGCGCGGTCGCGACGCCAGGGGCGATCGGCGGCCTCTTTGCGGTGCACGAGGACCTCGCGAGCTTACCGATGAGCCGCATCGTCGCGCCCGCCGTGCGCCTCGCCCGCGCGGGAGTCGAGGTCCGGCCGATCGACGCCTTCATCTGCCGCGTCGTGGCGCCGGTCCTGACCGCCTTTCCCGACTCGCGAGCGCTCTACGGCGCCGCCCGCGGTGCGGTACGGCGCGACCCGGCCGAACCGCACGCCGGCCTGCCGCAGGCCGGCGACCGCCTGCGCCAGCCGGACCTCGCCGAGAGCCTCGAGAGGCTCGCCGCAGAGAGCGCGGCCCTGTTCTACGACGGGCCGATGGGCGAGCGCCTGGTCGATCTCTGCCGCCAGGCAGGCGGCCAGCTCGGGCCCGAGGATCTCGCCGGCTATCGCGTGATCAAACGCCCGCCGCTGCGCCAGGACTATCGGCAGGGTCACCTGCTGACCAACCCCCTGCCCTCCTCGGGCGGCAGCCTGATCGCTTTCGCGCTCGGCCTGCTGGATGGCCATTCGCCGGCCGGTCCGCCGCAGCACGACGCCGAGGCCGCGGTCTGGCTCGCCCGGGTCATGGCGGCGACCAACGAGGCCCGGCTGGAACATGCCGTCCCCGAGGACGATGAAGCCGCAACGCTCGCCCGGCTCCTGGAGCCCGATGTTCTGGCGCGCTACCGCTCAGCCCTGCAGGGGAGGGGACGGGCCCTGCGCGGCACCACCCACATCTCGGTGGCCGATCGTCAGGGCAACCTCGCGGCGCTCAGCCTCTCCAACGGCGAGGGCTGCGGGATCCTGCTGCCCGGCACCGGCATCATGCTCAACAACATGCTGGGCGAGGAGGATCTCAGCCCGAACGGCTTTCACCGCTGGCAACCCGGGCAGCGCATGACCTCCATGATGGCGCCGAGCATCTTCGAGGACGCGGACGGCCGGCTCGCCGCGCTCGGCTCGGGCGGCTCGAACCGCCTGCGCACGGCGATCCTGCAGGTTCTGTTGAACCTTGTCGACCAGCGCCAGTCCATCGAGGCGGCGGTGGAGCAGCCGCGGCTCCACGTCGAACGGGGCGAAGCCCACGCTGAGGCGGGCTTCGACGCGTCATCGCTCGAGGCCCTGGAGACGGCGACCGGGCGTCTGCGGCTGTGGCCCGCGCAGAACCTCTTCTTCGGCGGGGTTCACGGCGTCGTACGCATGCCCGACGGCCGGCTCGCGGGTGCCGGCGATCCGCGCCGCGGCGGCGTGGCACTGCTGGCCTGACGGCAACGGCGGTCGTGGCGGTCGGACAGAATCCAACCGGAGCGCCGCCGGCCCTTCAAAAAAAGGCGGCGGCGACCGGTCGGACCCTCGCCAGGTTTCCCTTTACAGGCGCGTCAGGCGGCCTCGGTCTCGGAGCGGCTCTTGACGATGTAGGCCCGCTTGCAGTGCTCCGCGCAATAGGACTTCCCGGGCACCGCGGGCTCGCTGCAGAAGCGGAAGTCGGGATCGCCGGGATCGCCGATCGGCCACAGGCAGCTGGTGGTCCGTGTGACGCCCGAGCGGCGCGGCAGGACACGGCTGTCGATCCCGCGCGCGACCGTCGCGTTGCGCTCGCGCTGGTCCTGCGTCATTCCGGGCGGCGGCGCGACGCTCGGCCGGGTCGGCCGGCTCTGGAACGGCGCCTCCAACGGCACCCGGCGCGCCCGGGCCGCGCGGCTGCGGCGCGGCTGCCCGCTGCTGCCCTGCTTGATCGGCGAGGGACGCGATTCGAGTTTCATGCGATGCGCCTTGCCGACCACCGAGTTTTTCGAAACCCCCAGAATCTTGCCGATTTCCGAGGCGCTGAGGCCCGTGCTCCACAGACGTGTCAGCTCGGCGACCCGTTCGTCTGTCCAAGTCATGTGACTGCCTCTACCGTTGTCCCAAGATCTTGCGCTTTGCGCTATATATGGCGTAAACGCCAACTTGGCACACAGGATATAGCGAGAGCTTGAACGAGTCGAGCGGAACTTGCCGAAAGTCTGGGGATAAGCGCGGCAGGGCGGCCTCTTCGAGGCAGCGCCCGGCCCGTCAGTTGAGCGCGATCATCTCCCAGCTCGCCTCGCGGCCGCGGTTGTCGCCGGAGACGAACTTGACGATCCAGCCCAGCGCGGGCGCGTACCATGCCCTGCGCTCCGCCCGCCAGGAGCCGTCGACCGACTCGCTGCGGTGGCGGATGACGTAGGTGTCGAAGGTGCCGAGCGGAATCGTCAGCCGGTCGGTCGCGATGACGGCGATCTCGTCGCGCAATCGCCGCTCCCCGATCCGGCGCTCGAAGCGCAGCGTCTTGCCGACCTCGAGCGGATACATCTTGGCGAACGCGCTCTCGCCCCAGTCGCTGAAGGGCGAGACCTCGGCGCAGGGCTCGCACAGATGGCCGACGCTCGCCTGCGGGCGGCCCTCCCAGGTCCACCTCAGGATCAGGCCGTCGGGCTCCCGGACGACGCCCTGCTCGCGTTTCCCGGTCAGTTGATCCTGCCAGACCATCCGCGTGCCGGGCGGCAGGCTCTTGAAGGGGGCCGGCGGCAGGTCCGGCCCGCGGGGGATGCGGTACTCTTCCGGGATCTCCTGGCGCGCCTGCTGGGCCGCCGCAGGCGGCACGACCATCAGAAGCGCCACGGCGAACGCACTGAACATTCTTGCTGAAACGGCCACCAACTGCGTTCCCCCTTACTTGTGCCGGGCCCGGCCGGCCTGCGCGGCCCGACCCTTCGGGCCGGTCACTCTATGAAAGCGCGGGCGGCCCGCCAAGCCGCATGGCCGCTTGCGCCCGGACGCCCGATCGGGCAGGGACTGTGCGGCCGAACGGATGCAGCGGGCGCCATGATCGTACTGTTCACGGATTTCGGGAGCGCCGGGCCCTACGTCGGGCAGATGAAGGCAATGCTCGCGCGCGACGCGCCGGATGTCGCGCGCATCGACCTGCTGAACGACCTGCCCGCCTTCGACGCACGGCGTGCGGCCTATCTGCTGGCCGCCTATCGCGAGGCTTTCCCGCCCGGCAGCGTCTTCCTCTGCGTGGTCGACCCCGGGGTCGGCGGCGAGCGCGCGCCGCTGGTGCTGCGCAGCAACCGCCAATGGTTCGTCGGGCCGGACAACGGCCTGCTGTCGATCGCCGCTCGGCGCCACGCCGAAAGCGCGGCCTGGACCATCACCTGGCGGCCGCCGGCCCTTTCGGCCTCGTTTCACGGGCGCGATCTCTTCGCGCCTGTCGCGGCGCGCCTCGGCCGCGGCGCGCGGATCGAGTCGCTCGCGCGGCCGCTGCCCGCGCCGCCCGACAGCGACTGGCCCGACGACCTGCCCGAAGTCGTCTATCTCGATCCCTACGGCAACGCGGTGACCGGGCTGCGCGCCAGCCTGCTGTCGAGGGATCACCGGCTGCGCGCTGGCGGGCGCACTCTCGGGCATGCGCCGACCTTCTGCGCGGTTCCGCCGGGCGCCGCCTTCTGGTACGAGAACGCCAACGGGCTGGTCGAGATCGCAGTCAATCAGGGCGCGGCCGGCACTGGCCTGGGGCTCGCGCCGGGCAGCGCGGTGGAGATTCTGTCCCCGGCCGAGGCCGCCCGGGACGGGTACGGAGAGGACGAGGAATGACAGGCGACAAGCGCGCGACGGACGCAGGATCCGAAAGGGCCGGCAAGGGCGTGGCGATCGGCGTCGCCGCCATGACGGTCATCGTTGCCGCTTCCAACTACCTGGTCCAATTCCCGATCAACGACTGGCTGACCTGGGGCGCCTTTTCCTATCCGATCGCCTTCCTGGTCACCGATCTGACCAACCGCGCGCTCGGCCCGGCCCGGGCGCGCCGCGTGGTCTACGTCGGCTTCTTGTTCGCGGTCGTGCTGTCGCTATGGCTGGCGCCTCGGGGTCGGCCTTTCTGGTTGCCCAACTGCTCGATATCCTGATCTTCGACCGCTTGCGCCGGCAGCGCTGGTGGCGCGCGCCGCTGATCTCCTCGACGGCCGCGTCGGTGGTCGACACCGCCCTCTTCTTCGGCCTCGCCTTCGCCGCCACCGGATTGCCCTGGATCACCTGGGCGCTCGGCGACCTTGCGGCCAAGATGACGGTTGCCGTGGCGCTGCTGCTGCCGTTCCGCGCGCTGATGAACCGCGTCGGGACGCCCGCCACTGCGTGAGCGCAAGGCACGGCGGCGTCTGCGGGCTCGCGCGCCGCGCGAGCGACCTGCTATCGTGGGCGGCAGCCCAGCGACCCGCCTGACAGCCGGAGCAATGACGCAACTCTTGCCAAACCCCGCCGCCCCGCGCGGCGCCACAGCCGCGCGGCGCGCACGCGCGCTTGCCACGGCGCTGCTGCTCGCTTTGGCGGCCGCGCCGGCGCTCGGCCAGGTGGTGCCGGAGGGCGACGACGTCTCCGGCCGGTTCCTGATCGCGGAACCGGAGATGGAAGATCCGAACTTCAATCGGACGGTCATCTACATGCTGGACCACGGCACGCCGGGCGCGCTCGGCCTAGTGGTCAATCGCCCCCTGGGCCGGGTCTCGCTCGACCGTCTGCTCGAACTCTACGACGAACCGGCCGGGGAAAACGGCGACGAAGCTGACGGCGACCGCGAGATCACGGTCTACGCCGGCGGGCCGGTCGAGCCGAACCGCGTCTTCGTGCTGCACAGCGACGACGTCCTCCTGCCCAACAGTCGCCGGCTCGAGGAGGGGCTCGCGGTCACCGGCAGCCCGGAGATCCTGCGCATGCTGCGCGAGGATCGCGGACCGAGCTCGACCCTGGTCGTGTTCGGCTATGCCGGCTGGGGGCCGGCCCAACTGGAGCAGGAACTGGAGCGGGGCGCATGGGACGTGGTGCCCTTCGACAGCGACCTGCTGTTCGACACCCCGAGCGCGGACAGGTGGCGCACGGCGCGCGCCGCCCGACGCCTCGATCTCTGAGCGGGCCGGTACGGCGCGCGGCTTCTGAACGAAAACTACAGGAGGGACCATGCAGAACCTGCGCATCAACGGGGAGCGGCTGTGGAACAGCCTGATGGAGATGGCGAAGATCGGCGCCACGCCCAAAGGCGGGGTCTGCAGGCTGACGCTGACCGATCTCGACCGGCAATCGCGCGACCTCTTCGTGCGCTGGTGCGAGGAGGCCGGCTGCCGCGTCTCGTTCGACGCCATGGGCAACATCTTCGCCCGCCGGGAAGGACGCAATCCCGAGCTTCCGCCTGTCGTCGCCGGCAGCCACCTGGACAGCCAGCCGACCGGCGGCAAGTTCGACGGAGCCTTCGGCGTGCTGGCCGCGCTGGAGGTGGTGCGCAGCCTGAACGACCAGGAGATCGAGACCGAGGCGCCGATCGAGATCGTCTCCTGGACCAACGAGGAGGGCGCGCGCTTCGCGCCGGCCATGCTCGGCTCCGGCACCTTCGCCGGCGTCTTCCCGCTCGAGGAGGTCTACGACAAGACCGACGTCGACGGCCAGCGCTTCGGCAGCGAGCTGGAGCGCATCGGCTACCGGGGCGAGGGCATCGGCGACCGGCCGATCGGCTGCTACTTCGAGGCCCACATCGAGCAAGGGCCGATCCTGGAGGACAGCGGCAACGCGGTCGGCGTGGTCACCGGCGCCCAGGGCCAGCGCTGGTTCGAGGCCGTCTTCACCGGCGAGGAGGCGCATGCCGGGCCGACCCCCATGGAGGTGCGGCGCGACGCCCTGGTCGGGGCGGCCGAGTTCATCGTCGCGGTCAACCGCATCGGCCACCGCTTCCTGCCCAATGCCTGTGCGACCTGCGGCATGATCCAGTCGTCGCCGAACAGCCGCAACACCATCCCGGGCCGGGTCTTCGTCACGGTCGACCTGCGCAACCCGGACGACGACCGTCTTCTGGAGATGGCCGATGCGGTGCGCGCCGCGGCCGCCGAGGCCGCCGGACGCCACGGGCTCGAGGTCGATCTCGAGCAGATCTGGCACTTTCCCGCGACCCACTTCGATCCGGAGTGCGTTGCCGCGGTGCGGCGCGGGGCCGAACGCATGGGCATCGGCCATCAGGACATGGTCAGCGGCGCCGGGCACGACGCGGTCTATATGGCGAGCGTCGCGCCGACCGCGATGATCTTCGTGCCCTGCGAGAACGGGATCAGCCACAACGAGAGCGAAAACGCCAAGCCCGAGGACCTGACCGCCGGCTGCAACGTGCTCTACCACGCGGTGCTTGATAAGGCCGCGGCGGGCCAGCCCGCGTCCGGGGAATAGACGGGCTCAGGCAAACGTCGGGCAGCAATCGCCGGCGCGGCTATTGGGCGGCGACGAAGGCACCTCCAGGGATGCAGGATACCGCGGTACGACCCGAGCGCGCCGGGAGACAGGGCCCTGACCTGCAGCCGCTCCGGCGCCTCGTCGGGCATGACCAGCCCGTAAGCTGTCGCCGCAACGAAGCCGAAGCGCTGGTAATAGTCGGGGTCGCCGACCAGCAGGGCGCAGTCGTGACCCTGACGCGCCGCCGCGTTCAGGCCCCGCGCCACGAGCGCGGCCCCGATGCCCTGCCCCCGCCGGTCCGGATGGATCGCCAGCGGGCCGAGCAGCAGGGCGGGTCGTCCCGCTTCGCCGACCTCGACCGGCCAGAAGGCGATGCTGCCGAGCAGAGCTTCGCCCGCCGCGGTAGCGCGCGCGACGAAGCTCAGTCCCGGCTGCGGACCGACGCCGCGCCGATAGCGATAGGAAATCTTGTCGTGACGATCGGGCCCAAAGCTGAGGTCGAGCAGCGCCTCGATGCCGGCGGCATCGGCCGGCGCGGTCGGCTGAATGAGATACATGTGGGAAACCTCTGCGACGAAGAGACGATTGCGGGCGGCGGAGCGTCGAGCTCGCCCCGGCATCCTCGTCGTTCGGCAGAGTCGGAGAGGATCAGTCCGGGCAAACGGGCCCTTCGCCCCGGCGGGCGGCGTTGCCCGGGCGTCGTCGTCGCTCGAGAAGGGCGGTCGTTGCGATGATCACCACAGCACCTTACTTTAATGCGGTGACAGGCAATAACACGGGGCTGGCCGCGGATGGAAGGGTCTTGATGGGGCTGGCTCTCCGCAGCCGACGCAGGCAGTCTTCCCAGGATATCAATGCAGGCGATCGCCGAAACCCCCGAAGCGGCGGATTTACCAGGACCTCTTCGCCCGCCGTCGCGGCCGGACAGTAGCATCAGCGACAGAACTGGATCGACAGACGGAATGCACGGCACCAATACCACGACCCGGCCGACCGGCCATCATGCGCGAACCAACCTGCGGCGCGAGACCGCCCGTTTCCAGGGCCCGATCCTGCACCGCAGCCTGGGCCAGATCGCAACCTCGTTCGGCGGCTTCCTCTCGACCTGCGCGGCCATGTACCTCGCCCTCGATCTATCCTACTGGATCGTACTGGCACTGGCGCCGCTGGCGGCCGGATTCCTCGTGCGCATCTTCATCATTCAGCACGACTGCGGCCACATGTCCTTCTTCAAGTCGCGCCGCGCCAACGACGCGGTCGGATGGCTGTGCAGCCTGCTGACGCTGGCGCCCTACGCCAGCTGGCGACGTCAGCACGCCGGTCATCACGGCACCTGGAACGACCTCGACCGACGCGACAACGGCGTCGATATCTATTCGTCCTGCCTGACCGTCGACGAGTACCAGGCTCTCAGCCCATGGCAGCGCCGGTGGTATCGGATCACGCGGCATCCGCTGGTGGCCAACCTGTTGCTGCCGCCGCTGGTGTTCATTCTGCTCTACCGCATTCCGTTCGACGCCCCGAAGAGCTGGCGGCGCGAGCGCCGCGCGGTCTACATGACCAACATCGGGCTGGCCGGCGGGTTCGGCGCGCTGGGCACGCTGGTGGGATTCGGTCCGATGCTGTCGGTCCAACTGCCGGTGATGGTGGTCGCCTCGATCATCGGGGTCTGGCTGTTCTCGGTCCAGCATCGCTTCGAGACCACCAGCTGGGTGCGCCACGAGGACTGGCGCTTCGACGATGCCGCACTTCAGGGCTCCTCGTACTTGAAGCTGCCGCGCATCCTGCAGTGGTTCACCGGCAATATCGGCTTCCATCATGTACATCACCTCAACCCCCGGGTGCCCAACTACCGGCTGCAGGCCTGCCACGAGCGGATCGCACCGCTGTGCCATGTGACCCGACTGACGCTCCTTGAGGGACTGCGCGCGGCGCGCTATGCCCTGTGGGACGAGCGCCAGGCCCGGATGGTGACCTTTCGGGATGCGGCTGCTGCGGCCTGATGCGCGCCGGCTGCCGCGGCCGGATCGGCGAGATCCCGTCCGAGTGGTGCTGGCGGCGGGCACTGCGGGCCGCTAGTCTGAAGCTTCCCTCACGCGACAGGCGAGACGACCATGGCTGCTGACGAAAACATCCAGGGAGTCTGGGCACCCGCCCTCACGCCCCTCGACGATCGGGGCGCCCCCGACCCCGCACGATCCGTCGAGCACATCAACTGGCTGCTCGACCAGGGCTGCCACGGCATCGCCCTCTTCGGCACCACCGGCGAGGCGACCTCCTTCTCGGTCGGCGAGCGCCAGGCGATGCTCGAGGGGCTGCTGGCGGCCGACATCGACCCCAAGCGGCTGATGGTCGGCAGCGGCTGCGCGGCGGTGACCGACAGCATCGCGCTGACCGCCCATGCCTGCGCCAACGGCTGTACGGATGTCCTGGTGCTGCCGCCCTTCTACTACAAGGGGGTCAGCGACGATGGCCTGTTCGCCGCCTATGCCGAGGTCATCGAGCGGGTCGGCGACGAGCGCCTCGGCGTCTTTCTCTACAACTTCCCCAAGCAGACGGCCCTGCCGATCTCGCTTGCGTTGACCGAGCGCCTCCTCAGCGCCTACCCCAAGACCATCCGCGGCATCAAGGACAGCTCGGGCGACGCGGCCAGCACGCGCGCCTATCTCGAGAACTTCCCCGAGCTTGCGATCTTTCCCGGCAACGAGCTGCTGATGAGCGAAATGATGGCGCTCGGCGGCGCCGGAACCATCACCGCGACCGCCAACGTCAATGCCGCCGCCATTCGGCGCGCCTATGACGCGGCCCGCGCGGGCGACCCCGAGGCCGGTGCCCTGCAGGCGGCGATCGGCGAGACGCGGCGCCTGATCCAGGGCTTCCCGATGATTCCGGCCCTCAAGGAGATCGTCGCCGGCCTGCGCGGGGATCCGGGCTGGCTGCGCCTGCGCCCGCCCATGGTGGCGCTGTCCGAGGCGCAGAAGGCAGCGCTGCACGAGGGCCTGGCGAAGCTCGGCCTCCGGCTCGCCGCTTAGAGGCGCGGCGCCCTCACTCGCCGGCGATCAGGCGGTCGATCGCCGCCTGGTTCATCGCATTTTGCTCGCCATGGATGATTCCGCTGGCGAGATCGATGAGTTCGCGCAGTCGTGTCGAGCAGTCCGCGATCGTCGTTTCGAGGGCCGCCTGATCGTCGGCCTCGATAAGCCGTGTCGCCGACTCGATGGCGCCTGCGACCTGCTCGTTCAGCTCCGCCACCGTGGCATCGAACGGCTTGCGATAGGCGTCCGGCGACCGGTAGTAGGCGGCGATGGCGAGGTCCCTGTGCGCAAAGCCGCTGTCGCGGAAATGATCCGGGTAGGATTTCGGGGTCCAGCCGCGCACCTCCTCGAAACACTCCGGATCGACCGGCACCAGCTCGAGCAGCATGATGACCTCGTTAAAATGGTTCAGGTAGTCGGTCGCCAGCAGGGTCTCCTGGTTGATCGAGGTGTCGGCCAGGCGCCGCCGCAGGTCGGCCAGATAGGCATCCGCGGCGCCCGGCTCGTGCCCCTCGCGCGCGCTTTCTGTCTGGTTGGAGAACCCGGCCATGGCGGAAACCCGATCGATCGGACGGCGGAAGAGGGCCCCCCGGCAAGGGGACGGCCCTGCACAAACTGAACCGCCGAATCTCGCGGTCCGAGACTGAGAAAGCGTTAACGGACTGCCGCCGCGGACAGTCCCGGCGGGCCTGGATCAGGCGGCCGCCGGTAGCTCCATGCGCTCGGCGGGGAACCGGACTGTGACCGTTGTGCCTCGACCGGGCGCGCTCTCGATCTCGAGGCTGCCGCCGTGCGCCTCTGCCATGCGCCGGCTGAGCGGCAGGCCAAGGCCGGTGCCTTCGTGAGCCCGGTTCAGGCTGCTGTCGATCTGGCCGAAAGCCTCCATGGCCTTGGGGATCTCCTCGCGCGACATGCCGATGCCGGTGTCGGCCACGGCGATGGTCGCGCCGGCTTCGTCCCAGCGCAGGGCGACCCGGACCTGGCCGCCGGACGGCGTGAATTTGACCGCATTGGACAGCAGGTTGAGCACGATCTGCTTGAGGCGGCGCGGGTCGGCGAGCAGGCGCGGCGCCGGCGAGGGCACGTCGAGCGCCAGCGCGATCCCGGCCTCCTCGGCCTCGGGCGCGATCAGGCGCAGCGAGTCGGCCAGAACCTGGCCCGCGTCGAGCCATTCGTCGTTCAGGTCCAGGTGTCCCGCGTCTGTCTTGCAGAAGTCGAGGACATCGTTGATCAGACCGAGAAGGTGGCTGCCGCTGTCGTGGATGTCGGTCACGTACTCGCCGTAGCGGCGGTTGCCGAGAGGCCCCAGCACCTCGTTCTTCAACAACTCGGAAAAGCCGATGATGGCGTTGAGCGGCGTGCGCAGCTCGTGGCTCATGGTGGCCAGGAACTGCGACTTCGCCTGGCTCGAGGCGGCGGCCGCTTCCAGCGCCCTGCTGAGCTTCCGCGTCGTCGAGCGAAGCTCGGCCTGGGTCGACTCGAGTTCGGCAACGTAGCGCCGCAGGCGTTCGGCCTCGCGTGCGTCGCGTTCGGCGAGGTGGCCGTCGAGATAGGCGCTCAGGAGGCCGGTGCCCAGCAGCAGCGTGGCGACGGCGGCGACCGCAATGGCCATGGAGCGCCGTTCCAGCGCGAAGGCCGCGACCGGCGACCCCAGCGGATCGAATAGGGTGTTGGCTGCCGTCATGGCCGTGAAGTGAAGGCCGCAGACGGCAATCGCAAAGAATCCGACGGCCAGCAGTCGGCCTGTCGCATGCCCGCGCGGGAGAAAGTGGAACGCCGCGGCGGCCAGTGCCATGCCGACTGCCAGGGACCCGGCGACGTATTCGGGATTCCAGGAGACCACGAACACGCCTTCAAGGCCCAGCATGCCGACGTAATGCATGGCCCCGATGCCCATGCCCGCGGCCAGGCCGCCGGTGATCCGCCGGCCCAGCAGCGCCAGCCACAAACCGCCGCCCGTCCCCGCCATGGCGATCGCGGCCGACAGTACCGTCAGCGGCACATCGAATCCCAGCCGCCACGGCGGCTTGTAGGCCAGCATTCCGACGAAGTGTGTCGCCCAGACACCGCCGCCCAGCGCCGCCGCCGCGGCGGCCAGCCACAGGTACCGCTGGCGATTGTCCTGCAGCCGGGCGCGACGGAAGAGACTGAACGCGGCGTGGCTGGCAAAAAGGCACAGCAGAGCCGCCGCCACGACCAGCCACAGCTCGTGGTCGTCGACGGTGGAGTCGACAACTCTGATCATCCCGTACTCGCAAGATTTATGTTCGACCGGAATGTCAGTACGCCGGCGAGGCTTTAAGGCGGGTAAACGAACGATTCGCTGCGGCAGCCCGGCAACCAGCGGCCTCGGCAGCGCCTGTTTCCTCGGAGCGGTCCGTCGCCCGGCGCGCCGTCGGTGCCGTCTTGCGCGGGTCGTTCACACCTCCCCGACGACGCCCCCCGGGCCCAGATGGGCGTTGGCCAGCGCGCGATAGTCATGAGCCATGCGCCAGGACATGAGCGCCTCCAGGCAGGCCAGGCGAACGTCGCGATAGGCCGGATCCCCGGCCAGATTGCGCAGTTCGCCGGGGTCGTCGCGCAGGTCGAACAGCAGCGGCGGCAGGCCGGCGAAGTGAACGTACTTGAAGCGCTCGCCGCGATGGACCAGCAGGTTGCAGCGATCGGATTCGAGCCCGAAGGCCTGCTCGGCCGCGCGCAGCCGCACGTCGCGGAAGTCGAACATCCAGTGCGCCGCATCACGCGGCGGTCGCTGCGAAGCGCCGTGCAGAAGCGGGAGCAGCGAGTGCCCGTCGCACTGCGGCGGTGTGCGCAGGCCGAGCCAGTCGAGCACCATCGGCATGACATCGACCGATTCGGTGAAGGCGTCGACGACGCGGCCGCGCATCGGCTCGGCCGCCTCGTCCGGGTCGCGCACGATCAGCGGGACGTGAAAGCTCTCCTCGAAGTAGCCGAGCTTGCCGATCAGGTGATGGTCGCCGAGCTGCTCGCCGTGGTCGGAGGTGAAGACGATCAGGGTCGAGTCGTCCTTGCCGTTCTCATTCAGCCAGTCGAACAGGCGCCCGAGCTGGTCGTCGACCTGGGTCATCATGCCGTAGTAGGTGGCGCGGAACTGGCGCAGGTCGCGCTCGCCGAGGTCGCAGGGCCTGTCGTTGCCGCCGTTCCAGTGATCGGCGGTGGTCTGCGTTCGCAGCATGTAGTCGAGGAAGGGATGCTGTGCCGCCTCTTCGGCGGGGCCCGCGGCACGCCGCGGCGGCGGCACCGCCGCCGGATCGTACAGCCGATTATAGGGCTCGGGCGCGATGACCGGCGGGTGCGGCCGCAGGTAGCTGAGATGGACGAACCAGGGGCGATCGCCCTGTTCGGCGAGGTATTCCAGGACGCGATCGGTCAGCCAGGCGGTCTCGCTGTGTTCGGCGCGGAAGGTCGGCGGCGCATAGGTGGGTCCGCGCGACTCGGCGCCGGGGTAATCCGGAACCGGATCGTAGATCGCGTAGCCCTCGCCGCGCACCGGGTAGCCGAGCTGGCGCAGGTGGTCGAGCCAGGGAATGCAATCCTCGCCCAGCCGTGCGACCGGGCGAAAGCCGGGCAAGACGCCCTCGTAGCTGGTCAGGCGCGGGTCGTCGGGCGGCAGGCCGCGCGGATCTGCCGAGGTGTCGGTGTAACCGAACAGCACCGGATCGTAGCCGGCGGCGCGCACCTCCAGCGCGAGATTGGTGAAGCGGTCGTCGAGCGGCGTGCCGTTGGTCACCGAGCGGTGGTTGTGGCCGTAAAGACCGGTCAGCAGGCTGGCGCGCGCCGGCCCGCAGGGGCAGATGGTGCTGTAGTGCCGGCAAAACAACGTGCCCTCGTCCGCCAGACGGTCGAGGAACGGGGTCTGCACGGTCGGATGGCCGAGCAGGCCGAGCGTGTCGCCGCGCCACTGGTCGGCGGTGATGAGGAGCACGTTGCGGGCACCGGCTTTCGGCATGACTGTCGCCCCCGATGACTGCCGCCCGGCCGACTCCGGATCCTGCAAGGGCGGCGCTCTCTATTGTCCGGTGCGCACCGCCGGCCAATCAAGGCGCATTTCGTGACCGTCGGGTGACGCTTTCGCGACTCAGCGTTCGGCTGCGGCCTCGGGCGGCACGAACGACACGGCGAGCAGCCTGTAGGGCCGGCCGGCGCCGCCCGCCCCGCGGCTCGCCCGATAGAGCTGACGGGCCAGCTCCGCCGCC
>CAZDBC010000017.1:0-289 GCA_964503295.1 uncultured Kiloniellaceae bacterium
GCCCACCGCATAGACCGCCGCCGTGATTCGGTCGTAGTCCTCGCAGACCGAGCCGTGCTTCCAGAAGGCGTCGCGGCGCTGGTGGCGCAGCCAGTTGGCCGCCAGCAGCGGCATGTTGTTCAAGCGCTCCAGCCACATCTCGCGCCAGCGTTCCCCGACCAGCAGCGGATCGGGCGGCCGCGAGGAGTAGCCGAGCATCTGCGACGACCAGGTCAGATTGTCGTTGAGCAGGCAGCCGCCCATCAGAATCTCGAGGCCGGCCAGCTCGCTCCTCGCCTGGAGATCCTGC
>CAZDBC010000017.1:299-9530 GCA_964503295.1 uncultured Kiloniellaceae bacterium
CGTCGGCATAGCGGTCGTCGGTCGAGCAGATGGTGACGATGGCCTTGAGCGGCGCCGGCTGCAGGGCGGCGATCTGCAGTCCGTTGAAGCCGCCCCAGGATATGCCGACCATGCCAACCGCGCCCGTGCACCAGGGCTGGGCGGCGAGCCAGTCGATCACCTCCACGCCGTCGCTCAGCTCCTGCTCGGTATATTCGTCCTCCATCAGGCCGTCGGACTCGCCGTTGCCGCGAATGTCGACCCGCACGCAGGCGTAGCCGTGGCCGGCCAGATAGGGATGGTTGATCTCGTCGCGTTCGACCGTCGCATCGCGCTTGCGATAGGGCAGGTACTCGAGGATGGCGGGGACCGGCGCCGTGTCCGCGTCGGCGGGCAGCCAGATGCGCGCGGCGAGCCGGCAGCCGTCCGACAGCGGGATCCAGACGTTCTCCAATTCCTTGACTTGCCTGGGCAGTTGCAGTGGCGCGTGCATGAACAACCTTTCGTTCGGACCGATCCGCCTTTTCATTCAGCCTTTGCATTAAGCGCCAGCACGTCCGGCATGACAATTTCGCTGGCGGCGATACGGTTTTCGTTGTTATTCGCTGTTTCCGCGTCAATTCGCGAAATCCAGGCGCCGGACACGCGAGGCTGCTTTCGAAGCCGCGGCTTCGGTCCGGTCGTCTCATTTGAACTTCGCGCCCGACCGCCCGTTTCTGTCGTAACAAGGGGCGTGGGATGCAAGCCGACGCGATCACGCGACAGTTGCGAGCCTTGCACGTGCCGGTCGGAGCCGGCCTTCTTTTAAAGATACTGTCAGGCTGCTCCGGTCGGCAGGCGGTGATCGATCCGCAGAGCGCCGATGCCGGACTCGTCGCGCTTCTCTGGTGGGCGATGCTGGCGGTCGGCAGCCTGATCCTGCTCGCCGTGCTGGTGCTTCTGGCCGTCGCCGTCCTGCGGGCGCGGCGCAGGCCCGGGGAAGCGCCGCTCAGCCCCCGGCGCGCTTGGCTCCTGGTATTCGGCGGCGGCCTTGCCCTGCCGATCGTGGTGATCTTCGGCCTGGTACTATCGGGCAGCCATGTCGGCTCTCAGATCGCGGCGCGGCGGGGCGCGCCTGCCGTCACGGTGGACATTATCGGGCAGCGTTGGTGGTGGGAGGTCAGCTATCGCGACGACAATGGTGAGACGATCGCGACCACTGCCAATGAGATCCACGTGCCGGTCGGCCAGCCGGTTCGCTTTCGGCTGCGCTCCGACAACGTGATCCACAGCTTCTGGGTGCCCAACCTGCAGGGCAAGATCGATCTGGTGCCCGGACGGGTCAACGAGGTCTGGCTGACAGCGGAGCATGCCGGCGTCTATCGCGGCCAGTGCGCCGAATACTGCGGCACCCAGCACGCCCTGATGGCCTTCCTGGTCGAGGCACAGCCTCCCGCGGACTTCCAGGCCTGGCTCGCGCGGCAAGCCGAACCGGCGGTGGAGCCGGACGACGCACGCGTGGAGCGCGGCCGCGAAGCCTTCACCACCGCCGGCTGCGCCGGCTGTCACGCGATCCGCGGCGTGCAGGCGGTCGGCGTGCTCGGCCCCGACCTGACCCATCTCGCCGGCCGGCGCACGCTGGCGGCCGGCACCATTCCCAACGAGCCGCAGCGGCTTGCCGAGTGGATCCGCGCGCCCGACAGCATCAAGCCCGGTTCGCTGATGCCCGCCACCGAGCTTGAGAACGCGCAACTCCAGGACCTGGTCGCCTACCTGGAGAGCCTGGAATGAGCGAAGCGAGAGGGGCCACAGAGCGCGCACCGGACGACCGCGCGGCCGATCCCGAAATCGATCGCCTGGCTGAAAGCTGGCGCTCGCCGCCCGGCCTCGTCGGCTGGTTCATGCCGGTCAACCAGCGGATCATCGGGCGCCGCTTCATCGTGACGGCCTTCGTCTTCTTCCTGGCCGCCGGCGCCATCGCCCTGCTCATGCGGCTGCAGCTCAGCCGACCGGAGAACACGCTGCTGGGTCCCGAGCTCTACAACCAGCTGTTCACCATGCACGGCACCACGATGATGTTCCTCTTCGCCATTCCGGTGGTGGAAGGCTTCGCCATCTTCCTGGCGCCGCTCATGATCGGTACCCGCGACATGGCGTTTCCCCGCCTCAACGCCTTCGGCTACTACATCTACCTGATCGGCGGGGCGATCTTCTTCCTGTCCCTGTTCATCGGGATCGCGCCGGACACCGGCTGGTTCAACTATGCCCCCCTCTCCGGCAAGGAGTTCTCGCCCGGCCTCGGCGTGGGCATCTGGACCACGATGATCACCTTCATCGAGGTGTCGGCCCTGACGGCCGCGATCGAGCTTGCGGTCACCATCCTCAAGCTGCGCGCGCCGGGCATGTCGCTCGACCGCATGCCGCTGTTCGTCTGGTCGGCCCTCGTCATGGCCTTCATGATCATCTTCGCCATGCCGTCGGTGATCGTCGCCAGCTCGCTGCTGCTCATGGATCGCCTGACCGGCACCCAGTTCTTCGTGCCGGCCGGCGGCGGCGACCCGCTGCTCTGGCAGCATCTCTTCTGGTTCTTCGGACATCCCGAGGTCTACATCATCCTGCTCCCGGCGCTCGGCATGATCTCGACCATCATTCCGACCTTCACCCAGCGGCCGATCTTCGGCTACACGGCGCTCGTGCTGTCGCTCGTTGCGGTCGGCTTCGTCAGCTTCGGCCTTTGGGTCCACCACATGTTCACCACCGGGCTGCCGCAGCTCAGCCTGGCCTTCTTCATGGCGGCGAGCGCCATGATCGCAATCCCGAGCGGCGTCCAGGTGTTCTGCTGGATCGCCTCGCTGTGGGGGCGCAAGCCTCGTTTCGCCACGCCGATGCTCTTCGTGCTTGGCTTCTTCGCGATCTTCGTCGCCGGCGGCATCACCGGCGTGATGGTTGCCGCCATTCCCTTCAACCTCCAGGTTCACGACAGCTACTTCATCGTCGCCCACCTGCACTACGTGCTGGTCGGCGGCGTCGTCTTCCCGCTGCTGGGCGGACTGTTCTACTGGTATCCGAAGCTGTTCGGCCGTCTGATGAGCGAGCGCCTCGGCCGCTGGAGCTTCTGGCTCATCTTCATCGGCTTCAATCTGACCTTCTTTCCCATGCACCAGCTTGGGCTGGAGGGCATGCCGCGGCGCATCTACACCTATCTCGAAGGGTCCGGCTGGGCCGACCTGAACCTCTGGGCCACGCTCGGCGCCTTCGTGCTTGCCGGCGGCTTTCTGCTCGTCCTGGTCAACGCCCTGTGGAGCCTGCGAAAGGGGGAGGCGGCGGGCGGCAACCCTTGGCGCGCGGCCACCCTGGAATGGGCGATCGACTCGCCGCCACAGCCCTACAATCATCGCCACATCCCGGTCATCGAAGGGCGCTGGCCGCTCTGGCACTGGCGCGAAAGCGAATCCCGGCCGGTGGTCACCGGCCTGCGTAGCGACCGCCGGGAGCTGATCGTGACCACGCTGGTCGAGGCGGAACCGCAGTCGGTTCAGGTGATGCCCGGTCCGACCCTGTGGCCGTTCTTCGCCGCACTCGCCGCCTCGGTGGGTTTCGTCGGCCTGCTGTTCCATCCGATCTTCTTCGTGGTCGGCTTCTTCCTCGTCTTCTTCGCCTTCGTCGGCTGGCTGTGGCCGCGGCGGCCCTGGCGGGAGGACTGAGCGATGGAGATTCGGGCAGCGGTCGACGCCGGCGGCCTGACCCGCTTCGCCAACAAGCGGCATCCGCTCTGGTGGGGCGTGCTGGGGGCCGTGACCATCGAACTGACCGTCGTGGCCGCTCTGATCGTCAGCTATTTTTACCTCGGCATGGGCGCCGAACAGTGGCCCCCGGCGGAGGTGGCGCTGCTCGATCCGCTGTGGCCCTCGGTCAATCTCGTCCTCCTGCTGGTCAGCGCCGGCATCATGTACTGGGCCGGCCGGGGCATCAATCGCGGCAGCCGCACCATCCTGACACTGGGCACCGGGGCGAGCGTCCTGCTCGCCTGCGTCGTTCTCGTCCTGCGCAGCGTGCAGCTCGCTCAGCTCGACTTCCGTTGGGACAGCCACGCCTACGGCTCGATCGTCTGGACCATCTCCGGTTTCCACTTCGTACACGTCGTCTCGGCGGTTGTCGGGACCGCGGTCGTCACCCTCCTGTCGTGGCTCGGCCATTTCACGCCGCAGCGCCAGCTCGGCGTCGTCGTCGACACGCTCTACTGGTACTTCGTCGCCGGGGTCTGGCTGCCCTTGTATATCGTGCTCTACTGGAGCCCGAGGCTGTTGTGATGGCCGGAGGCGCGCCATGAGCAGACCCACGGCCCGGCATCTCCTGACGCGCCGCGGGCTGCTCGTCGTCTGGTCCGGCTGGCTGGTCGGTCCCGGCGCCTGGGCCCTGCACGAGAATCTCAGCTTCGTCCTGGTGCGCTGGGTGTGCCGCAGCGACAACCCCTGGGCCCTGCACCTGACGACCCTCGTCGCTCTCGCCTTGGTCGTCGCCGTCGGCGCCCTATCATGGCGCAGCTTCGCGGTCTTGAGAGCGCAGGACGATGCGGCGCCCGGCCGACGCCGCAGTCGCTGCTTCCTGGCGCTCGGCGGCCTCATCCTCTGCGCCCTCGCGGCCGGCGGCATCCTGGTGGAAGGCATTCCGAACCTCCTCCTCGATCCTTGCGCGGAGGCAGCGTGAGACCCGGGCACTGGCCGCCTGCGTTGCTTGCCGCGCTCGCTTGCCTGGCGCTGGACGGACCTGCCCGGGCCCATGTCGGCGAACACGTCGCGCCCGCTGCCGGGAGTCCCGATCCCTGGGTGACGGCGCCTCTGCTGTTGGTCTATGCCGGCTACGCCCTCGGCTTGTTGCGTCTCTGGTCCAAAGCAGGCGTCGGCGCGGGCATCACTGTCCGGCAGGCCGTCTGCTTCGCGGCAGGCGGGCTCGGCCTCGCCCTGGCCCTGCTCTCCCCGCTCCACGGTCTGGCGGCCGAGCGCTTCTGGATCCACATGATCCAGCACGAACTTCTAATGGTGGTCGCTCCGCCTCTGATGATCCTTGGACAGCCCCGGGCCGCCTTTCTCTGGCTGCTGCCGGAGAGCTGGCGCTCGGCGGTCGGGCGCGCCATGGCGTGGCGTCTGGGACGGAGGCTCGGCGGCGGCCTCATCCAGCCGGTCATCGCCTGGGCACTCTTCGCCCTGGTGCTGTGGATCTGGCACGTTCCCGACTTCTTTCGGGCCGCCCTCCTCGATGACCGAATCCACGAGCTTCAGCACATCAGTTTTTTGACCGCCGGCCTCCTCTTCTGGTGGAGCGTGCTGCACAAGCGCGGCGGCGAGGTCGGCCGCGGAGCCGCAATCCTGTCGCTGTTCGGAACCGCCGTGCACGGCTCGATCCTGGGCATGCTTCTGACCTTCGCGCCTGCGGCCTGGTACGAGCCGTCCGCGGGCCTCGCGTCAGGCAATGGTCTCTCCGCCCTCGAAGATCAGCAGCTTGGGGGACTCATCATGTGGATTCCCGCCGGGCTGATTTATCTGGCTGCCGCACTTTCCCTTGCGTCGCGATGGCTGGAAGACGCGGCCGTGCGCGCCCGTCGCCGGGACCGCGGTCCGCATCGTGTGCCGCACTAGTCAGCGACAGCCGGAAGCCTATCTCCCGGCCAACCTGCTTCGCGCCCGGCCGTCTGGAGGCGATGCGCCGGTCTCGCTGGCTGTCGCTAAATTCGCGTCACTGCGCGAATGTTCCGCTTGCCCGCTTGGCCGCTTGCGATTTATCACCGCAGGCATGGCCAACGCCGACCTCGGACGCAACCTGCGGCTGCTGTGCACCCAGCGCGGCACCATCTCCGCGGCCTGCCGCGGCCTCGGCATCAACCGGCAGCAGTTCAACAAGTACCTGGCCGGCAGCAGCCGTCCCTCGCCGCACAACCTGTGGCGCATCTGCGACTACTTCGACGTCGACGAGCGCGACTTGATGTTGCCCCATGAGGCCTTCGGCGAACTCCTGCGCGGCAAGCTGCTGCGCAGCCGCGGGGGCTCGCGCACCCGCCGCCGTGTGGATTATCTCGACCAGATCTACGCCCAGTCGCTCGAGCCGCTGCGCCGCTACCTCGGTTTCTATCACACCTATTTCTACTCGCTCGCCTATCCCGGCTTAGTGACACGCTCGCTGGTGCAACTCTTCGAGGAGGGCGGCCGGGTCTACAGCAAGGACATCGAGCTCATCCGCCGCGAGGGCGAGAGCCTGGCCCAGGCATCGATCTTCAAGTACGCCGGCGCCGTCGCCCTGCTGCGCGACCGCATCTACATTCGCGAGCATGAGGTGCTGGTGCAGGGCAACATCTCTCAGACCACGCTGATCCCCTCCTATCGCAGCCGCCTGCGGTTTCTGCACGGCCTGACGCTGGGGGTCCCAAGCACGCGCGGACGCTCCCCCGCCTGCTCGCGAATCGTCTACGAGTACCTCGGGCGAACGCCGTCCCTGCGCGATGCCCTGCGCGCCTGCGGCCTCTGCCAGCCCGAACGTATCGATCCTGCGATCGAGCAGCGCATCCGCAACCGGATCGAGGATCGCCAGCCCCTCTTTGCCGAGGACGTGTAGCGCAGCACAATGCCGGAGCATCTGGACCGAAGGTGCCCGTCCGAGTAGAAGATTCGACAGGTGCCTCAATCCCGAGCGAAAGGGGCAAAAATGACTGAACCGACCCGCGGCGCATGGAACCCGGCGCCGAGCCCCTTCAAGACCCGCCGCGTGGCGCAGCAGGCAAAGGACTATCGTTTCATGACCGCGCTTGAGCGTGGCCTCTCGGTGTTGACCATCTTTCCGAGCGACAACCGGCCTCTCGGCAACGCGGAAATCTCCGAGCTGGTCGGGCTGCCCAAGGCGACGGTCTCGCGCATCACGCACACGCTGACCGCGCTCGGCTACCTGCGCCACGATCCCGCGACGCGCAAGTACTGCCTCGGGCCCGGCGTGCTGTCACTCGGCTACCACGTGCTGGCGCAGATGGAGATACGGGACATCGCCCGGCCCTACATGCAGGAACTGGCCGACTACGCCGACGCCTCGGTCTATCTTGCGGTGCGCGACGGCAACGACATGGTCTACGTCGAGGCCTGCCGCGCCCCTGCCTCGATGGTCATCCGGCTCGGCGTCGGCTCGCGGGTGCCGCTGGCGGTCACCGGAATCGGGCGGGCCTATCTTGCGGCCCTGCCCCAATCCGAGGTCGAAGGGATCATGGCCGGGATCGCGCCCGACTATGGCGAGGACTGGCCGCGGGTCAGGGCGGATGCCCTGGAAGAGATTGCCCGGGCACGCGAGCGCGGCTACGCCATGACCATCGGCGGCTGGATCTCGGAATCGAATTCGGCCGGTTGCGCCATCCGCCGCCCGGACGGCTACCCCATCTACGCCATCAATGTCGGCGGTCTGCGTTCGCTGGTCTCCGAGGAACGCATCGAGCAGGATCTCGGCCCGCGCCTGGTCGAGGTCGCCCGGCAGATCGAGACGGCGGCGCGCGGCCTTCCGTGACGCCTGCCGGCAGCGAACTGGTCAGATCGACATGGCCTGGCCGCCATTGACGTCGAGCGCGGCGCCGGTGATGAAACCAGCCTCCTCGGAGGCCAGAAAGGCGATGGCCGCGGCCACGTCCTCGACCCGGCCATGGCGCCGCACGGGAATGCTCTTCAGCACCCGGCGGCGTTCTTCCTCGCTTTGCCGTTCCTCGAGAAGACGTTCGACGCGTGGCGTCATGACAGCCCCCGGGCAAACCGTGTTGCAGGTGACGCCGTGCGGCCCGAACTCCAGCGCGATCTGCAGGGTGAAAGCCTGCACCGCGCCCTTGGCCGCGACGTAGTTGGCGCCGGCGAAGAGGCTGCCGAAGCGCCCGGCCTTGGACCCGAGATTGACGATCCGGCCGTAGCCGGCGACCACCATGTGCGGCAGCACCGCCCGGGTCGTGCGTCGGCAGGCCGTGACGTTGACCGCCATGACGCGGTCCCAGTCCTCGTCCGACTGCTCCAGAAATGAAAAGGGGGTATGAAGCGATCCGCCGATGTTGTTGACCAGCACGTCGATGCGCCCGCGCTGCGCCGCGAGTTCGTCCACCGCTCGAGCAATGGCATCCCCCTCGGTCATGTCGATGACCCGGCCGGCGAGCGCGACACCCTCGGCCTGCGCCAGGCGCCGGGCCGAGTCGAGCGTGTCCGCATCGCGATCCCAGATCGTGACGCTTGCGCCCTCGCGGGCGAGGCGCAGGGCGGTGCCGAAGCCAAGGCCGCTTGCGGCCGCCGTCACCAGGGCGACGCGATCCTCAAAGCGGCGCACTGTCGACCGCCTGGTGATGACTGGCCTCGGGATCGACCTGGACGTCGACCACAACCGGTCCGCCCATGCGGTGGGCCTCCTCCAGAGCATCGCGGATCTCGTCCGGGGCGTGAACGCGCAGGCCGCGACCACCCATCGCCTCGGCCATCTTCGCGAAATCCACCGGCGCGAAATCGACCGCGATCCGTTTGTCGCCGAGATTGTCGCGCACCATCCCGAGCCCCGCGTTGTTCGACACCAGGAAGACCACCGGCGCGTCCTGTTGGACACAGGTGGAAACGACCTGATGGGTCATCATGAAGCCGCCGTCTCCGGCCAGGCAGGTGACGCGCTTGTCGGGGTGGACCAGCTTGGCCGCGGCCGCGGCGGGCGGTGCCCAGCCCATGACGCCGGTGCCGCCGGGCACCAGCAGGCGCTCGGCATAGGGCATGCGCAAACCGTAGGTCGACCAGATCCGGTTGGCACCGGCATCGAGCGCCAGATAGTCGTCCTCGGTCAGAAAGCCCTGCAGGGCGCGCACGATGTCGACATGATGCACGCTGCCTTGGCGCGCGGGTAGCTCGGGCAGCAGGCCATAGCCGGTGCGTTCGCGAAGGTCGTGAAGATGCCCGAGACGTTGGGCGCGGCGACCGCCGTCCAGTCCGGCCACCTCCAGCATCTCCAGGACGTCGGCAACATCGCCCGTGATCGCGAGGTCGACCGGATAGACCCAGCCGGCATTGCGCGGGTCGATATCGACTTGGACCAGGGTCTGCTCGCCGGGCCGCACCAGTGCCGGATCGCGAAAGCGGGTATAGTCGGGCCCCATCGAGGCGCCCAGCATGACGACGAGGTCGGCCTGGGCCAGCGCCCGGTTGGCGCACGGGTGGCCCCAGGTGCCGAGCATGCCGGCGGCGCAGTCCGAGGTCTCGGCGATCACCCCCTTGGCGTTGTAGCTGGTGG
>CAZDBC010000017.1:9540-18040 GCA_964503295.1 uncultured Kiloniellaceae bacterium
CCGCCAGCCCCGCAGCTTCGGCCAGCGCCTGCAAACGCCGACCGCAGCCCGCCTGCAGGACGCCGTTGCCGGCCACGATCACCGGCCGCTCGGCCGCGTCGATCAACTGGGCCAACCGCCTGACCGCCTCGCCGTCCGGACGCGCCGGCGTATAACGGTGGTACCCTTCAGTTGGGTAGAGACGCGGTTTGGTCGGCTCCGGCATCTCGGCGCGGATGATCGGCGTCTTCATCACAACCGCAGCGGGCCCCCGGCGCGGCAGGCTGGCGTGCTTGACCGCCATCTGCACGCCGTAGACCGCTTCTTCCGGCGTGGTGGCGTAGGTCGCGTACTTGGTGATGGGCTTCAGCGAGGCCATGGCGTCGGCGCCGGCGTAGTCGCCGGTCATGGTCTGGTAGACGCCCATCTGGCCATAGCCGTCGTAGTCCGAGGTCTCCGTCAGAACCAGCAGCGGCGTGCCGGAGAAATGGGCCTCCAGGATGCCGATCGCCCCGATCGTGGTCAGCCAGGGACCCTGCCCCATCACCACCGCAGGCCGCCCGGTCAGGCGTCCGGTCGCCTGCGCCATGACCGAGGCGATCCATTCCGAGCGGGTCAGCACCACGTCGAAGGCCTCGCGCCGGTCGTGGAAGGCCGGCAGCGACCAGGTGATGCCCAGGCCGGGCAGGGTAAAGGCACGGGTCACGCCGGCCTCGATCAGGGTGTCGACGACGCGTTCGTTGGTTTTTGGCATGGAATCTCTCTGCTTCGTGCGCTTTGGATGCTGCGCCGGGCGCACGGCCCGCGCGGGGACGGGACGAAGAGGGCGGCCCCGGCCGCCGGCCGGAGCCGCCTGGGGCAGGGCGGGAGAAGTCTCTCTAGTGCGACCCCTTGCCGGTCTGGAAATCGTTGCCCGCCCGATCCTCGCCGCGCACCAGCCAGATCGGCCGCTTTGGGTAGTTCATGGTCGGCGACACCTTGTTGGCATAGACCGTCGCCGGGTTGTCGGGACTGCGGTCGTAGAGCGAGCTCGCGGGCATGTAGCGGACGGCGTAGTCGGCCCGGCGCTTGCCCGAACGGTTCGGATTCGAGCCGTGGATGGTATAGACGTCGTGCAGCGAGATCTGACCCGGTTCAAGCACCACGTCCCTGGCCGTGCTGTCGTCGAGATCGACGATCTCCTGCTTGATCGCGTAGTCGTCGCGCAGTTGCACCTCATGCGGCAGAATCTCGCGCGCTTTGTGCGAGCCGGGAATGTAGCGCATGCAGCCGTTCTCCGGCATCGAGCCGTCGATCGCGATGCGCAGGGTGACGGTCTGGAGCGGACGGATCGGCCAGTACTGGCCGTCCTGGTGCCAGGGCACGGCCATGCCGGTGCCCTCCGGCTTGGCGAACAGCATGCTGCCCCAGAGGATGATGTCGCGGCCGATCAGGTCCTCGACCATGTCGAGCAGCTCGTCGAACTGGCAAAATTCGAGGAAATCCTCGCTGCCTAAAACCTCGGCCGACTGGCCCCAGGGATTGTGCGGACCCGACAGCTGCTCGGGCCGGACGTGGGGATGCTTTTCGATCAGCTCGTCGACGGCAGCGCACATGCGCGCGAGCATGTCGTCCGGTATCCGGTAGTCGGGCACGACCAGTCCCTCTTCCCGATACTGTTCGACCTCGCGAGCCGTCAGTCGTTTTAGCGCCATGGCAGTTCTCCCTCGTTCGGCCCTTCGGCCCTTCGGCACACAATCTCTACAAAAATTGGAATTCAATTTCAATTTGGAACTAGGATAAAATTGAAATGATGTTCTAGGAATGCGATAGTCCATCGGGAAAATGCGCTGCGGCCCCGGTCCGCGAGCGAAAAACCAAGGCGTGCTCGCCGGCGCGGCCGTTCGCGGCCGCTAACCGATCGGGTTCGCCGAACCGAAATGGCAAAGGGAGACCGCTCATGTTTCGCCGTCGAGGACTCGCCCTCGCAGTAGCAGCCGTCGCCGTCTGGCTCGCCGCCGGACCGGCCCAGGCCTTTCCTGACCGTCCGGTCACCCTCGTGGTGCCGTTCAGCGCCGGCGGCGGGACCGACATCACGACCCGCATCCTGGCCGGTCCGATGGCCGAAGCCCTGGGCGGCGAGATCCTGGTCAAGAATACGGACGGCGCGGGCGGCACCATCGGCACCGCCGAAGTGGCGCGCGCCAAGCCCGACGGCTACACCATCGGCATGATGCCGGTCGGCCCCATGACCACCCAGCCGCACCTGCGCCAGTTGCCGTATGGCCCCGAGTCCTTCGACTACATCTGTCTGGCCTACTCCGCGCCCTCGTCGCTCGTGGTGCGCAAGGATTCTGCATTCGAAAACCTCGACGACATGGTCGCCTACGCCAAGGAGAATCCCGGCGAGCTCAACTACGGCGTCCAGGCGATCGGCTCGATCCCGCACGTCGCCGGGCTCGGCATCGTCGAGGCGACCGGGATCGACATCGAGTTCATTCCCTTCAAGGGCAGCGCGCCGACCTTCAAGGCCATGCTCGATGGCACGGTCGACATGTTCGTTGCCCACATCTCCTTCCTGACCCAGAACGCCGACCAGGTGAAGTCGATCGCCATGCTGACCGACGAACCGGTACCCACCGCGCCCGAACTTTCGACGGCAGCCCAGCAGGGCTTCGATCTCAACTTTCCGATCTGGGGCGGGCTGGTGGCGCCCAAGGGCATTCCGGCCGAGGCCCGCGAAGCCCTTCAAAGCGCCTGTGAAGAGGGCATGCAGGCCGAGGCTTTCGTCGAGCGTATGGACTCCCTGCGCATGCCGGTGGTCTATATGCCCGGCGCCGAATTCGAAGCCTTCGTGAAAAAGGAATTCGAGCGCAACGCCGAGCTGCTCGAAAAAGCGGGCCTCAAGAAAAACTAGGCTTACAATCCGATGTCTGAATCGGGCCGGCCGGCGGCCGGCCCGATGACGCCTGGCAGCGTCTCGAGGCAGGAGGAAGCGTGCGCCTCTCTGGCACCCTATTGGTGGGCCTCGCCTTCGCGGCCGCGACCGTGGCCCTGGGGCTCCATAGTTTCAGCGACATCTACGAGACGGCCTACCAGACCGCCGGCCGCGGGCCGGTCTTCTTTCCGCGGATCCTGCTCTCCGCCATGCTGCTCCTGTCGCTGCTCGTCGTGCTCGACGGCCTGCGCCAGAAGCCTCTGCAACTGCCGGCCAGGGAAACGCGGACGGTACTCGCTGCGATTGCCGTCACCGCACTTTACGTATTCTCCATAACGGCGATCGGCTTCCTGCTGGCAACCGTCGTCTTCCTGTTTCTCCTGCCGCTCATTCTCGGTTACCGTCGCCTCGTCATCCTCGCGCCCTTCTCGCTGGGCTACGCGATCGGCACCTGGTACCTGTTCGAGGAAGTCTTTCAGATCATCCTGCCGAAATCGCCGTGGTTCGTGAGCTTCTGACGATGGGCGCGGCCGCCTCTCGACCCCGCGTGGAGCCTTAAGACCGTAATGGACGCCCTCGTCGCGGGCCTTGGCCATCTCCTCTCGCTGGAACTCGCGGTTGCGCTGGTCGGCGGCACCGTGCTCGGCGTGGCCGTGGGCGTTCTGCCGGGTCTCGGCTCGGTCATCGGCATCACCATGGTGCTGCCCTTCACCCTGACCATGGCCCAGGTGCCGGCGCTCGGCCTTCTGCTCGGCATCTATTGCGGCTCGGTCTACGGCGGTTCGATCTCGGCCATCGTGATCAACACGCCGGGCACGCCGCAGGCGGCGGCAACCGCGCTCGACGGCTTTCCAATGGCCAGGCAGGGCATGGCGGATCTGGCCATCGGCTGGGCGACCGTCGCCTCCATGATCGGCGGGCTGTTCTCGGTCGCCGTTTTGATCCTCGCGGCCCCCCAGCTCGCCGCCTTCTCGCTCAACTTCACCTCGGTCGAGTACTTCGCCCTCGGCGTCTTCGCCCTGATCTGCATCGCCCAGGTCTCGCGCGGCGCCATGGCCAAGGGCCTGCTGTCGGGGGCAGCCGGCCTGTTCGTCGCCACCGTCGGCGCCGACCCCGTCACCGGCGACATGCGCTTCACCTTCGGCAGCTTCGAGTTGACCGCCGGCATATCCCTGATCCCGGCGGTGGTCGGGCTGTTCGCCCTGTCGGAGATGTTCGTGCGCGCCTCGGAGATCCACAGGCCGGTGGAGGCCGTGACCCACCGGGTTGGCTTTCGCATGCCGGCGCTGTCCGCCTGGCGGGGGCGCATCTGGCTGCTGCTTCGTTCCTGCGTGATCGGCTCGTTCGTCGGCGCCCTGCCGGGCACCGGGGCGGCCACAAGCGCTTTCATCAGCTACTCCGAAGCCAAGCGCAGCTCGCCGCGCCGCGAGAACTTCGGCAAGGGCGAACCCGACGGCATCGTCGCCGCGGAAAGCGCCAACAACGCCGTCACCGGCAGCGCCCTGGTGCCGACCCTGGCACTGGGCATTCCCGGCGACCCGGTCACCGCCGTCATGCTCGGCACGCTGATCGTGCAGGGAATCACGCCGGGCCCGCGTCTGTTTACCGAGCAACTCGACCTGATCTACGCGATCTTCTTCATCCTGATCGCCGTGAACCTGGTCATGTTCGCGGTCGGCGCGCTCGGCGCCCAGGCCTTCACGCGGGCTCTCCGCCTGCCCGAGCCGCTGCTCATGTCCGGCGTGGTGGTGATCGCCCTGGTCGGCGCCTACGGCATCCGCGGCAATCCGCTCGACCTGCTGATCGCGCTGGCCGCCGGCATCGTCGGTTTCGTCATGCGCAAGAGCGGTTTCCCGATCGCGCCCATGGTGATCGGCATGGTGCTCAGTCCCATGATCGAGAACTCCCTGCGCCAGGGTCTGCTGATCACGCGGGGCAATTTCCTTGCCTTTTTCGAGCGGCCGATCGCGCTGACGCTCTTCATCCTGACCGCGATCATCCTTCTGTGGCCGGTGCTGCGCCTTCTGTGGCGCCGGCGCGGGCGGAAAAGCCGCTCCGGCGTCGAGGCACCGCCTGAGCGCTAGCGCAAGGACCGACGGACGGCCAGGCTCCCTTGGGGCCAAGATCACCCTTCGCGTGGGGCCAGCATAATGGCCGTTCGACCTCTGCGCACAAAGGCGCTAATGTCTGCCAATCATATAAGTCAAGCGCGATGAAGACATTCGGCAAGCCCTTCACCCAACAGGAGCCCATCCCGGAGGCCGCCATTGCCCGGGCGGTGTCGGTGATGCGTGGCGGGCGACTCCACCGCTACAACACCCTGCCGGGCGAGACGTCCGAGGTGGCGCTGCTCGAACTGGAGTTCGCGGCCTACCAGGGCAGCCGCTATTGCCTGGCCTGCGCCTCTGGCGGATACGCGCTGCACATCGCCCTGCGGGCAGCCGGGCTGAAGCACGGCGAGGCGGTGCTGACCAATGCCTTCACCTTGGCGCCGGTTCCGGGTGCGGTCGACAACGCGGGCGGACGCCCGATCCTGGTCGAGACGACCGCCGATCTGACCATCGACCTGGCCGATCTGGAACGCAAAGCCCGCGAGAGTGGCGCGCGCTTCCTTCTCCTGTCGCACATGCGCGGACACTTGGCGGACATGGACGCCGTCGTCGCCTTGTGCGAGCGCTACGATCTCATCCTGATCGAGGACTGCGCCCATACGATGGGCGCACACTGGAACGGACGGCCGAGCGGCAGTTTTGGTCGTGCTGCCTGCTTCAGTACGCAGACCTACAAGCACATCAACTCCGGCGAGGGCGGGCTTTTGACCACCGATGATCCGGAGTTGATGGCGCGCGCGGTCGTGCTCTCCGGTTCCTACATGCTCTACGGCCGCCACCTGGCTGCACCGGACGAGGAGGTCTTCCGGACGGTGCGCCTCGAGACGCCCAACTACAGCGGCCGCATGGACAATCTTCGTGCGGCGATCCTGCGCGAGCAGCTTTGCCGGCTGGACGAGAGTTGCCGACGCTGGAATCGACTCTACGCGGCCCTCGAGGCGGGTTTGCGTGGCCTGCCGGCAATCGCGGTCCCCGAGCGTCCGCCCCAGGAAGGCTTCGTCGGCAGCTCGATTCAGTTCGCCGTCAAAGGGCTTGATGAAGCCGAACTGCCCGAGTTCGTCGCCGAATGCGGCCGGCGCGGCGTCGACATCAAGTGGTTCGGCGATGCCGAGCCGAGGGCGTTCACCAGCCGCTTCGACAGCTGGCGCTACATCCAGCCAGCGACTGATCTTCCGCAGACGCGCCGGATACTGGCGCAGTTGTGCGACATGCGCATTCCCCTGACGTTCGAGGAGGATGACTGCCCCGTCATCGTCGGCGTCATCGGGGACGTTCTGGCCTCGCGTCTTGGGCCGGAATACGATGACCGCGAACAGGTTATCGCAGGGAACGAAAGGAGCGTGGGATAGCCGGAAACGAAGAACGAATGCTCGAAACCAACCAACGACAACATCGAACCAACAAGGAGGTGCCGAAATGAGGGGACTCATCAAATCACTCGCCGCGGGCTGCATTGCCGCACTGTCGCTGACAGGCACGGCCCAGGCGCAGGACGTCACCATTGGCTATCAGACCATCTACAATCCCTGGAAGGTGGCTATCGCGGACGGCAAGTTCGAGGAAGCGACGGGCGCCAACATCAACTGGCAGCGCTTCGATTCCGGCGCCAAGGTGATCAACGCCATGGCATCGGGCGACGTCCATATCGCCCTGGCCGGTTCGAGCCCCATCGCCGCCGGCGTCAGCCGCGACCTTCCGATGACGCTGTTCTGGATCACCGAAAACATCAACAACGCGGAAGCGCTGGTGGTACGCGACGGCTCGGGAATCATCGCGCCGCAAGACTTGAAGGGCAAAAAGATCGGCGTGCCCTTCGTGTCGACAACCCATTTCCACACGCTGTTCGCGCTGGAACAGTTCGGCATCTCGCCGAACGAGGTGGAACTGCTCAACCTGCAGCCCAACGCCATCGCGGCGGCCTGGGAACGCGGTGACATCGACGCCGCCTTCGTCTGGGATCCCGCGCTGGGCCGGATCAAGGAGACCGGCAAGGTCTTGTTGACGTCGGGCGACCTCTCCAACTGGGGCAAGGCGACCTTCGACGGCATGGTCGTGGTCAACGACTTCGCCGCCGAGAACGAAGAGTTCATGTGCCAGTTCGTCAAGACGATCTCGGCCGCCGACGAGGCCTACCGCAGCAATCCGAGCGCCTTTACGGGCAATTCGGAGAACGCCAAGAAGATCGTCAGCCTGGTCGGCGGCGATCCCAAGGACGTGCCGACCGTGCTCGCCCTCTACGACTTCCCGACGCTGGAACAGCAGGCCTCGGCCACCTGGCTCGGCGGCGGCTCGGACGGCGGCGCTGCACGGGCTCTCAGGGCCACCTCCGAGTTCCTCAAGACGGAAAAGCAGATCGAGACCTTGCTGCCTGACTACGGCGACGTGGTCACCGACAAGTTCGTCAACATGGCGCTGGACGGCGACTGCTGAGGCCACCTCGTCTGGATGGGTTGCGGAGTGCGGTCCCAGAGGGCCGCACTCCGTTCCCCGTTCCGGGGGCGGCATCTGGAGGATCCAATGGCTGAAGCTCTGACTGAACGACCGTCTCGCGAGGCGACGGGGACAACCGCGCAAGGCGCCGGCGATGCCTTGTGCGCCAAGGATGTCTCGGTCATTTATCCGTCCAAGGACGGAGTTGGAGTCCATGCGCTGGAAAAAGTCCCGCTGACCGTCGCGCCGGGCGACTTCGTCGTCGCACTCGGCGCCTCGGGCTGCGGTAAGACCACGCTGCTCAACCTTCTCGCCGGGTTCATCCAACCGAGCGAAGGACAAGTCACCCTTGGCGGTCGACCGGTCATCGGACCGGGCGCCGACCGCGGGGTCGTGTTCCAGAAGCACGCGCTGCTGCCCTGGCTGAAGGTTCTGCAGAACGTGACCTTCGGGCTCAAGCTGCAGGGCGTGCCGAAGGCCGAACGCCGGGAGATCGCACGAAAGTATCTCGGTCTCGTGGGTCTCGAAGGCTTCGAATCGAAGAATATCTACGAACTGTCCGGCGGCATGCAGCAGCGCGTCGGTCTGGCCCGTGCCCTGACCTCCGATCCCAAGGTCCTGCTCATGGACGAACCGCTGGGCGCGCTCGATGCGCTGACACGCGACAACATGCAGGAATTGATCCTGGACGTCTGGCAACGCACCCACAAGGCCGTGTTCTTCATCACGCACAGCGTCGAGGAGGCGCTGTTCATGGCGACCCGCCTGATCGTGATGTCGCCGCGTCCCGGCCGCATTACGCACACCTACGATCTCGACTTCTGCCATCGCTTCTTCGAGACGCGTGACGGACGCAAGGTCAAGTCGATGCCAGACTTCATCGAGATGCGCGAGGAGATCCTTTCGATCATCCGCGGCGACGAGCTCGCCGGAGGAGGCCTCGATGGCTAATCCCGACCTCCCGATTCCCGGCCCGATCAGCCGCGTTTCCAACCTCTTTGCGGCCGCTCCAGCCGCGCCCGGCGATTCCTATGGAGCGCCGGGCACCGGAAAGAGCACGGGT
>CAZDBC010000018.1:0-17475 GCA_964503295.1 uncultured Kiloniellaceae bacterium
GTCGCAGGTCAGGTGCGAGGCACGGATCGGGCTGTCGGCGAGCAGAAGGCGCAGGGCTTCGGCCACCAGGGCCTGCCCGTTGTGGCCACGCAGCGCCTGAATGCGCGCATCGAAGGGGGTGTCGCTGCCGAGCGCCGCGTCGACGCTCATGGCCCCGGCGGTCAGGGCTGCGGCGAAGCCGTCGAGCGCGGTAAAGAGGCCGTCGAGCGCCAGTGCGGTCGAGACCTGGGTGCCATTGAGCAGCGCCAGCCCCTCCTTCGCGGCCAGGCGCAAGGGCTCGAGGCCCAGCCGCGCCAGCGCTTCGTCGGCCGGGAGGGTTTCGCCGTCGAGGCGCAGCTGTCCCTCGCCGAGCAGGACCGCCGAAAGGTGCGCGAGTGGGGCGAGGTCGCCCGAGGCGCCGACCGAGCCCTGGCTCGGGATCACCGGATAGGCCTCGGCGTTGTAAAGCGCGACCAGGCGTTCGACGACCGCACGCCGGATGCCGGAGTAACCGCGCGCCAGGGCGTTGATCTTGAGCAGCAGAACCAGGCGGACGACCCGGTCTGCCAGGGGCGCGCCGATCCCGGACGAATGCGACAGTACGAGCCGCCGCTGCAGTTCCTCGAGTTGCGCCTTGGAGATCGAACGCCGCGCGAGACTGCCGAAGCCGGTGTTGATGCCGTAGACGGTGCGCCCTTCATCGACGACGGCGGCCACCGTCGCCGCGCTCGCGTCGATCGCCGGCAGGCAGGCGGGATCGAGAACGACTGCCCGGTGGCTGCGCCAGTGCGAACGGATGTCGGCCAGCGTGAGCCCGCCGGGTTCGAGCGTGAAAGGATCGGGCGGCGCCATGGCGGCCTTCGCGTCCGGGTCGGGAAACCGCGCGCCTTGTAGCATGCGCGCCGGCCCCCGGGAAGCAAGGCGCCGGCGGGATCAGGCGGTATTGCTGGGCTGCCGGGTTCGCCGGGGGGCAAGACGCTCGTCGCGCGGCGACTTCAAGAAGAACTCGCGGTAGCACTTGGAGAAGTGGGAGGCCGAGACGAAACCGCAGGCGAGCGCAATGTCGAGCACCGACATTGCGGTCTGGGTCAGCAACATGCGCGCGCGGTAAAGGCGAAGTTCCAGGTAGTAGCGGGTCGGCGTGCGGCCCAGGTACTTCTGGAACAGCCTTTCGAGCTGGCGTGTCGAAAGGCCGGTCAGGCGGGCCAGCTCGGCGCGCGACAATGGCTCCTCGAGATTGCTCTCCATCAGCTCGATGACGTTGAGCAGCTTGGGGTGGCTGATGCCGAGCCGGCTGCGCAGGGTCATGCGCTGGCTGTCGTGTTGCTCGCGGATGCGCTCGTGGATGAACTGCTCGGCGACCTGCACTGCGAGATCCCGGCCGTGCTCGACGGCGATCAGGCTGAGCATCATGTCGAGCGCGGCGGTCCCGCCGGAACAGGTGAAGCGGCTGCGGTCTATCTCGAACAGCTCGGAACTGCATTGAAGATGCGGGAAGGCCTCGTTGAAGGCGGGCAGGGCCTCCCAATGGATGGTGCAGCGGTAGCCGTCGAGCAGTCCAGCCTTGGCGAGCACGAAGCTGCCGGTCGAGAGGGCGCCGATGCGCGCGCCCCGGCGCGCAAGGCGGCGCAGGCGGGCGACGACTCGCTGCTCGTCGTAGCTGTGGCTGTTCAAGCCGCCGACCACGACCAGATTGTCGAGTTGTTCGATCGCCTCGATGCTGCTGTCGGCTATGACCTGGACGCCGCTCGAGGCGCGCGCCGGCCCGCCGTCGGCGGAGATCACCTGCCAGTCGTAGAGGTCGCGCCCGGCCATGCGGTTGGCCGCCCGCAAGGGCTCGAGCGCCGAGGTGAAGGCGAGCATGGAGAAACTGGGCAGCAGGAAGAACCCGAACCGGCTCGTTTCGGGCCCTCGCTCAGGCGCCTCCATGCCGCACCTCCTGCAAGCGTCACCAAGGCGTTATAGATAAACGTCGCACGCCGACCAAGCCGGAAAACCGCCGGCTGCACAGGCTCAACCGGACCAACTGCGCTGCGCGCCGTGCCAGCGTCCGGCCAGACCTCCGCGCCAACACGTCGCCCCGGTGAACGCCCGTTGCACACCAGCACCCGCAGCTTGCGGTCACACCGGTCCGGGCCGCCTGCACGGACAGTTTCGAACGGACCCGCGTCGACCGGTTCCCCGAGCGGGAAGTCGCCGAAGTCGGCAAAGACCCGCGGCGTCAGAACGGGGCGAACCAGCCGAGCACGGCCGCCATGGCCAGCGCGCCGATGCTCGCCGCCATTCCTTTAGGTCTGCCTAACCCTGCCCGTGCTGGCCGGCAGGGCCGCTCACCTGCCCTCGAACAGCGGCGCGCGCCGGGCGATCCAGGCGTCGAGCCCCTCGCCCAGGTCGCGGCTCGGCACCAGGCGCGCGAAGTGATCGGCCTCGATCTGCAGCCCTTCGCCGATACTCGCGTTGAGGCCGCGCGTCACCGCCGCGATGATCGCGGACCTCGCCGCCGGGGCGTGCGCCAGAATGCGTTCGGCCAGGTCGAAGGCCGCAGGCAGCAGCTCCTCGTGCGGTACGACGCGGTTGACCAGTCCGATTTCGAGGGCCCGTGCCGGAGAAAACGCGTCGCCGGTCAGGAGCAGCTCGAGCGCGCGCTTGCGCCCGGCCAGTCGCGGCAGACGCTGGGTGCCGCCAAAGGTCGGCGGCATGCCGAGCCGGATCTCCGGCTTGGCGAAGCGCGCGCGGTCGCTGGCGATGGCCAGATGGACGGCCTCGGTGATCTCGCAGCCGCCGCCGTAGGCGAGACCGTTGACCGCCGCGATGATCGGCTTGGGAAAGGCCTCCATGCGTGCGGTCACGGCCTGCCCCCGGCGCACGAAGTCGCGCAGCGCGATCGCCGGTCCGCGACGCACGCTGGCCGCGAACTCGTGGATGTCGCCGCCGGCCGAAAAGGCCCGCTCGCCGGCGCCGGTTAGAACCACCGCGCCGATGGCGGCGTCGGCCTCGATCTCGTCGAGCAGCCGCAGCAGCAGGTCGTTGGTCGCATAGTCGAGGGCGTTGAGCTTTTCCGGACGGTTCAGGGTCAAGAGAGCGACGGCGCCCTGCGCTTCGTAGAGAACGGGATCGGACATTGGAGCAACCTCGCGTCTTCCGGGATGGAGGGTTGCCCCGGAGGCTAGGCTTCAGCCTCGCTTGAGTATACTCACTAGTCAGTATACATTCGGCCATGTCCCGACCGTCCGAGAAAACCCGAACGCGCATCGTCGAGGCCGCGAGCCGCCTGTTCTACCGGGAAGGCATTCGTGCCGTCAGCGTGGACGCGGTCGCGGAGCAGGCCGGCGTGACCAAGAAGACGCTCTACTATCACTTCCGGTCCAAGGACGATCTCGTCGCGGCCTATCTGGCCAGTCGTGACCAGCCGAACCTTGCACTCTTCGCCAAGTGGTTCGACGAGGCCGGAGGCCCCCTGACGGACGGAGTCGCGGCGATCTTCCAGGGTCTGGCGCGGGCCGCCCGCCATCCCAAGTGGAAGGGTTGCGGCTTTCTGAGGACGACGGCCGAGCTCGCCAACCTGCCCGGCCACCCGGCGGTCGTCATCGGCGCGGCGCACAAGAAGCGCTTCGAGGCCTGGCTGGCCGGGCGCATCGCCGCGGCCGGCCTCGACGATGCGCCGCTGCGCGCCCGCCAGGTGGTGCTGCTGATGGACGGCGCTTTCTCGACCATGCTGCTGCACCGCGATCCCGCCTATATCGAGGCGGCAGGCCGCGCCGCGGTGGAGCTCTTGAGCTCGCCCGAGGCGAGCTGTAGCTGACGGACCTCGTGCCTGTTAGTCTTGCCTTCATGACAGGGAAAGCGCCGCGCGAAGCCGAAACGCCGTTCTGGCGGCGCAAGTCGCTCGCCGAGATGACCCACGCGGAATGGGAATCGCTCTGCGACGGCTGCGGCAAGTGCTGCCTGATCAAGCTCGAGGACCCGGAGAGCGGCGAGGCCCTGCCCACCGACGTCGCCTGCAAGCTGCTCCATCTGGGCAGCTGCCGCTGCCGCAACTACAAGCGGCGCAAGGCGCTGGTCCCCGACTGTGTCGAGTTGACGCCCGGGAACATCGGCGCGCTCGGCTTCATGCCTTCGAGCTGCGCCTACCGTCTGCTTGCCGAAGGCCGGGACCTGCCCTGGTGGCATCCGCTCGTGACCGGCGATCCACGCAGCACCCACAAGGCCGGCATTTCGGTGCGTCACCGCGTCGTTTCGGAAACCGAGGTGGCCGATGCGGATCTGGAGGACCATCTGGTCGACTGGCCCAAGTAGGCTGGTGCAATCTTGCCGGTGCCTTGCTCCGGATTGAGGACAACTGCGGCCCGGACCGGCAGACTGCATTGCCCGTGTGCACCAACCGCAAAAGGGAGGACCGACGATGAGTGATCAGCAACAAGGCGGACCGGACGTCAGCGAGGAAACCCAGGAAAAGCGCAACGCCTACATCGAAAAAATGCGCGCCCAGATCGAGGAGTGGGAGGCCGAGCTCAAGAAGTGGCGGGCCAAGGCCGACAAGGCCGAAGCCGACGCTCGCATCCAGTGGCAGAAGAACGCCGAGCAGGTCGAGCACAACCTGGAGCAGGCGCGCGGCCAGCTCGACCGCATGCGCAATGCCAGCGAAGCCGCCTGGAAGGACATGCAGGCCGGGCTCGAGAAGTCCTGGCAGGAGATGGGCGAAGCCTGGAAACGCGCGCTCAAGCGTTTCGAATAGCCGGCAGCGGCTTGCTCACGGTTTCCGCTTGAGGCGCACGATCGCTTCGTGCAGGGCCGACAGGAAGGCCGAACGGTCGCGTGCGCCGAACGGCTTCGGACCGCCCGTAACGGCGCCCGTCGCGCGCAGGTCCTGCAGCAGGTTGCGGGTGGCCAGCGCCATGCCGACCGAATCCTCGCTGAAGGGCCGGCCGGTCGGACCGAGGACCGTCGCGCCCGCCTTGACGCAGCGGCTGGCGAGCGGGACGTCGGCGGTCACCACGATGTCGCCGGGTCCGGCGCGCGGGGCGATCCAGTCGTCGGCGGCGTCGAAGCCGCCGTCGACCACCACCCGCTCGACAAGGCCGCCGCGCGGAACGGCGAGGTAGTCGTTGGCGACCAGATAGACCTTCACGCCGTGGCGCTCTGCGACCTTGTAGATCTCCGCCTTGACGGGACAGGCGTCGGCGTCGACGTAGATTGCGCCCGGCATGTTCCGCTCTGACGAAATGGCCGCCTCTCCGACGTCATCCAGACATGAATTCGTGACCGCCTGCTCACAAGCCTTGTGACCGGCAACACCTGGGCAGGTCGCTGGCCCGGCCCCAGCTGTCAGCCGTGGCCGCAGGCGCGGCGCGCGGACCGAGAGAACGAGAGGATATCGGCATGCACATCGATCTGGCAGGAAAAACCGCCCTCGTCACCGCGTCCACGGCAGGAATCGGCAGGGCCACGGCGCTCGGTCTGGCGCGCGCCGGGGCGCAGGTTGCGGTCAACGGCCGCACGGTCGAGCGGGTCGAGGCCGCGGCCCGGGCGATCGAGGCGGCGGTCGCGGGCGCCGAGGTGCTGCGCGCGCCGGGCGATCTGACCGTCGCGGCCGAACGATCGGCTCTGTTCGAGGCGCTGCCCGAGGTCGACATTCTGGTCAACAATCTCGGCATCTACGAGCCGGCCGAGTTCGACGCGGTCGACGACGACGCCTGGCGCCGTTTCTTCGAGGTCAACGTACTGACCGGCGTTCAGGCCAGCCGCGCCTATCTGCCCGGCATGATGGCGCGCGGCTGGGGGCGGGTCGTGTTCATCTCTTCGGAATCCGCGATCAACATTCCGGCCGAGATGATCCACTACGGCATGACCAAGACGGCACAGCTCGCGATCGCGCGCGGCCTTGCCAAGCATGCCGCCGGTACCGGGGTCACGGTCAACGCGGTGCTGCCCGGCCCCACCGCCTCGGAGGGACTCCAGGCGATGCTCGAGGACATGGTCGCGCGCGGCGCGGCCAGAGATCTGAAGGAGGCTGGCGATCAGCTCGTCGAAGACCTTCGTCCCAGCTCGCTGATCCGCCGCATGGCGGAACCGGAAGAGGTCGCCAACCTCGTGGTCTACGTCTGCTCGCCGCAGGCCAGCGCGACCACCGGTGCGGCCCTGCGCGTCGAGGGCGGCATCGTCGACACGCCCTTCTGAGCGCGGCATGCCGGAACGATCCGGCCCGCTGGCCTGTGCCGCGGGCCGGGTCTGCCGTCCGCAGCGGCGCGTCGCCGCCGTGCGCGGCATTCAGCCGCAGAGCTCCCAAGCATCTATTATGATATTTCAAGCATCATTTATGATGTCAGGTGAGGCATCCCTGTCGTCACGTTCTTGGGGCACGATGATTACCTCGGGCCAGATGCGGGCCGCCCGGGCCCTGCTTGGAATCGACCAGAAAGGACTGGCCGCGCTGGCAGGTCTTTCGGTGCCGACGATTCAACGCATGGAGGCCAGCCCGGGCACGGTGCGCGGCATGGTCGAGTCGCTGACCCGGGTGGTCGGGGCCCTCGACCGGGCCGGCGTCGAGTTGATCGGCGAGGGCACGGTAAGCGCGGGCGGGGGCCGTGGTGTCCGCCTGAAACGCACGGCGGGACCGCCGAACCCGACGCCTTCGTCCTGACCGCCCGCCGCTTTTCCTCGGACTTCCGTTACGGACTTGCACATGGCCGTTTCCAGATACGCTGCCCCGGCGCCGCGGCGCCCAAGCTTCGCCGAACTCTTCACGCCGAAGCTGGTCACCGTGCTGCGCGAGGGCTACGGCCTGGCCCAATTGCGCGCCGATGCCCTGGCCGGGCTGACGGTGGCGATCGTCGCGCTGCCGCTCTCGATGGCGATCGCCATAGCCTCGGGCGTGTCGCCGGAGCGCGGACTCTACACCGCGATCGTCGGCGGTTTCGTGATCTCGCTTCTGGGCGGCAGCCGCTTTCAGATCGGCGGACCTGCGGGCGCCTTCATCATTCTCGTCGCGGCCACTGTCGCCCGTCACGGCGTCGACGGCCTGGTCCTGGCAACTCTGCTGTCCGGCGTCATGCTGCTGGGCCTCGGCTTCCTGCGCCTCGGCACCTACGTCAAGTTCATCCCCTATCCCGTGACCGTGGGCTTCACCGCCGGCATCGCGGTCATCATACTGGTGAGCCAGCTGCGCGAGCTGTTCGGGCTGACCCTGACCGGTCCCGAGCCCGGCCCCTTGCTGCCCAAGCTGGAAGCGCTCGGCGCGGCCCTGCCGAGCGCCGATCCGGTCACGTTTGCCGTCGCCCTCGGCACGATCGTCACAATCGCCGGGGTGAAGCGGGTGCGGCCGCACTGGCCCAATCTGCTGATCGCCATAGCACTGGCCGCCGCCGCAACGGCGGTCTTCGGCCTGCCGGTGGAGACCATCGGCAGCCGCTTCGGCGGCCTGCCGGCCGGCCTGCCGTCGCCGGCTTTGCCGGAGATCACGCTCTCGAAGGTTCAGGCGGTGCTGCCCGATGCGGCCGCCTTCGCCCTGCTGGGCGCCATCGAGTCGCTGCTCTCGGCGGTGGTCGCGGACGGCATGACAGGCCGGCGCCACCGCTCCAACTGCGAGCTGGTGGCGCAGGGCGCGGGCAATATTGCCGCTGCCCTGTTCGGCGGTATCTGCGCCACCGGCACCATCGCGCGCACGGCGACCAACGTGCGCGCGGGTGCCCACGGCCCCGTGGCGGGCCTGCTGCATTCGGTGTTTCTGCTCGTCTTCCTGCTGGTTGCCGCGCCGCTGGCAGCCTTCGTTCCTCTGGCCGCGCTCGCAGGCCTTCTGGTCGTGGTGGTCTGGAACATGGCGGAAAAGCAGGCCTTCATGACCCTGCTACGCGCCTCGCCGGGCGATGCCCTGGTCCTGCTCGCCACCTTCCTCCTCACCGTGTTCCGCGATCTGGCCGAGGGTATCGTGGTCGGCTTCTCGATCGGCGCCATCCTTTTCATCGATCGCATGGCCAAGAGCACGGGTGTGGAGGCGCAAGCTGCCCTGGTGCAGCGCGACCGCGCGGACGAGGGCAACGGTGTGCGCGAACCCTACGACGCCCGAACCGCCAGTGATCCCGACGTCGTGGTCTATCGGATTTCGGGCGCCTTCTTTTTCGGCGCCGCCTCGACCGTGGGCGCGGTTCTCGACCGGATCGCCGACAGCCACAAGGCGCTGGTGATCGATTTCTCGGGCGTGCCGTTCCTCGATTCGACGGGGGCGAACACCATTGCGGGCCTGCTGCGCAAGGCAGAGCGCAAGGGCGTACGCCTCTACATCACCGGCACCACGCCGGCCATGCGCAAGGAGCTGGTGGCCCAGGGCGTGCGGCCCCCGAGAGTGCGCTACAAGGTGAAGATCGGTGACGCCTTGGGCGCGGTGCGGCGGCGACTTGCGGATGCAGGGGGCTGATCGAGACGCCTGCGCGGTTGCTCAGTCGCCGCGCGCCTGGACGACGATGCCGAGAATGGTCGACTCGCCGAGCGCCTTGCAGGCTTCGAGCCGGTGCAGGCCCTCGACCAGGACGTAGCGGCCCTTGCCCTGACGGACCATGATCGGGGTCAGCTGGCCGACCTCGAGCATGCTTTCGGCGATCGCCGCCACGGTTGCCGGATCGGCTTGGTCGCGCCGCTTTACGGGGACGTAGATCTCCTCGATCGCAATAGTCTGGTCGCGCAGCATGGCCGGTTTCGTCTTCGTTCTGCCGGTCCGGGCAGTGCGCCCCGGAAGCGCGGAAACACTACCGTCAGCGAGGGAACATGGCGAGGCGCTTGTGAGCCCGCAAGGCCGACCCCGTTAAGGCCGGATTAGCGAAACCGGCCTAGGGTTATCCGATCCTCCGAAACCGAAGGTCGCGAGCTGCCGATATGTCTTTCTGCGCGCGCTGTGAAGGCCTGCCCGAAGTCTTCGCCGGTGACCGAGATTTGTTCTTTTGGGCTCCCATCGGCCACGCGGCCGGAAAGATCGAGAAAGCCCTGCGCGCGAACGGGGGCGAAGCGCGCCGCGATGCCGAAACCGGCGCCCTGGTCCTGACGGCCGGGCGCGAACGGGCGATCTCGGCGATGGATGCTCTGGGCGAAGCCCTGTCCCGTCAGGAGCTCGCCGACGTCAAGGTTCTGGTCAAGCAGGCCGGGCAGGCGCCGGGGCCGGCCGACTACGCGGCCGTCGTATCGCTGGCGGAGACCATTGCCCGCTTGCGCGCGGATTGGCTGATCGAGACTTTGCGGGCCGGCCGCCTGCCGGTCGCCTTCGCGCCCATCGCCTTCGCCGATTCCCCCGACGAGATCGCCGCCCATCTGGGCTCCGTCGACCTTGCCGCGCTCGCGGCCCCGCAGGCCAACCTGAACGAACTGTTGGTCACGGCGCGCGATGCCGGCCTGCTGTTCCAGACCGACCGCCTCGCACGCATCTCAGCGATCAAGGCCATGGAGCGCGAAGGCATCGATACGCCGGTCTTCATTCCCTTCTCGCCGGCCGCGATCTACGACCCGGTCTTCTGCCTGCGCACGACGATCGAGGCTGCGGAAAGGGCCGACCTCGCGCAGGACGCCATCCGCTTCACCGTCGTCGCTGCGGACCGGGACCACGATCCCCAGCACCTGCTGAACATTCTGGACCACTACCGTCGTCACGGCTTTCGTGTCGCCATGGCGGGGATCGGTTCGGGCTTCACCTCCTTCGAACTTCTCCAGCATCTCAAGCCCGACACCATCTTCATCGACGACAGCCTGACCCGCGGCGTCGCGAGCGACCTCTACAACGAGGTTATCGCGCGAAAGCTGCTGGAGATCGCGCACCGGCTGCAGATCGAAACCGTCGTCGCGGGCGTTCAGGACGCCGAGCAGGTCAACTGGGCCTACGAGCACGGTGCCGATTACGTCACCGGGCCCGGAGTTGCGGCCGCCGCCCGGCGTAGCGGTGCCGCCGCATAGAGGCTGCAGCCGCATGGGCCTCACGACTGCCGAACCTTCCGGCCAATCGGTCGCATCCCTGCTGACCGCCTATGCCGACGGTATCGGCCTCGCCTTGCTGACCCGCGCCGACGGTCGGGTCGTCGCGATCGGGGCAGCGTTGCGTGAACTTTTCGCCGAGGCCGGGCATCCGCTGCCCGAGAGCCTGCCCGAACACTTGGTTCGCCGTGCCCTGAATTCGGAGAGGCCACCGCGCCAGATCGAGCGCATCGGCCAGGGCGACCATGCGCGTCGGCTCAACGTAAGGTATCGACCTCTCCCGCCCGAGGCCTTCGGCGATCCGCTCGTTCTGGCCCTTTACGAGGACTCGACACGGCAGTTGCGTGCGCTCGACGCGCTGCGCGACGACAAGGAGCGGTCCGACGAGCTGCTCGACATTGCGTCGGACCTGGTTTTCGAGCTGGACCGGGACTGGCGGTTCAGCTTTTTCCTCGCGCGCGACCGGAGCGATCTCGGGCCTGCGCCCGACAGCATGCTCGGTGCCAGCCTGTGGGACCAGGGCGTCTTCGTGCCGCAACCGGACGAGCCCGAACGGCGACTGCCGCACCGGCGTACGCGCGCGCCTTTCCGCAACGTCCTCTTCGAAGCGGAGGGAGGTGCGCTCGGGCGGCGCGTCCTCGAAGTCTCGGCCATCCCCCGCTTCGAGGAACGCGACGGCGCCTTCCTGGGGTTTCGCGGCTCGGCCCGCGACGTGACCGCGCGAAGCCTCGCCCAGAAGGACGCGGCGGCATATCGGCGCGAGCTCGAAACGGCGCTCGAGCAGCTACGGCAACGCAACCAGGAGCTGTCGGAGGCGCTGGAGCAGGCCAAGGCGGCAGCGCAGGCGAAGAGCGAATTCCTGGCCATGATGAGCCACGAGCTGCGCACGCCGCTGAACGCGGTGATCGGATTCGGCGAGATCCTCGAAAACCGCTTGTTCGGACCGCTGGGCCACGAGCGCTATGCGGACTACGTGGGCGACATCCTGACCAGCGCCCGCCATTTGCTCTGCCTCATCAACGATATCCTGGATCTGGTAAAGGTCGAATCCGGCCGCCTGGAACTGGCCTTCGAGAGAGTCGCGCTGGCCGAACTCGTCCCCGTCGCCTTGCGCTTCGTTGCGGAAGCGGCGCGCCGCAAGGGGGTCGAACTGCTCGACGAGGTACCGGGAGAACTGGCGGTCGAAGGCGATCAGCGCCGCCTGCGCCAAGTCCTGATCAACCTTCTGTCGAATGCGGTCAAGTTCACGCCCGGAGGAGGCCGCGTCACCGTCTCGGCCGATCGGACAGGGGCGTGGGTCACACTGCAGGTCAGCGATAGCGGCATCGGCATCGCGCCCGACAACCTGGAGACCGTCTTCCAGCCCTTCTTTCAGGTCGACAGCCGGCTGGAGCGAAGCTTCGAGGGTACCGGTCTCGGTCTGCCTCTCTCACGCGCGCTGGTCGAAGCCCACGGCGGCACGCTCCACCTTGAGAGCGAACCGGGTGAGGGCGCCCGCGCCGTGGTTCGGCTGCCTGCGGGTAGTTGAGCGTCCGGCCGACGGGCCGGGCCCACGTCGCCACTTTGTAGCGGCAACGAGACTATAGCGGCGGCGATGCCTGTCCGTCTCCCGCCTTTGAATCGGGCGCGGTCAGCGCTCGGCGGACTTCTGACCGGGGTGCAGGCGCCGCGGGCGGACGAGAGGCCGGCGCAGGGGAACGGCACGCTCTGTCGGAGCATCGCTCTCGGGCGCGCGTCGAACGGACTGATAAAAGGGCTGCAGGCCGTCGACCCAGCGCTGCAGCGTGACCAGCGCCGCACCCGTGAGGACCGGATGATCCCGGTCGTTGGTGCGTGTCGGTTTTGTCATCGAACGCTCTCCCTGGGGAGGTGATTGATCATTTGTGCCATTACATAAGGACGCGGCGGCCTCCCCGCCATCACCCAGGTTAACGCGCGGACGCTTTGTCGCACCTGATCACTGCAGAACCTGCGAGCGGCTGCGTTCGAGGGCGCCCGCGGCAGGGCTGCGGCGCCAATCCTGCTCATGAAGATAGCCGGGGTCGAAGTCAACGGCGTTCAGGAACTCCGGCGAAAGCTGCAGTTCGTCCTCGTGCCTGCGACGATGGACCTGACCGTCCCGCGCCAGCTGGGACAGGCAGCGGCTGACGTGCACCTCGCTCATGCCGAGCAGGTCGGCCAGCACCTCGTGGGTAAGCGGCAGGCTGAAGCAGCGGCCGTCGCTCAGGCCGCGCACCTTGAGCCGCCGGCCCAGTTCGATGAAGACGTGACCGAGACGCTGGTAGGCGGAGCGGCGCCCGACACTCATCAGACGCTCGGCCAAAATCGACTGTTCGCAGGCCTCGGCCCAGATGATGGCCAGCCCGGCGCGGGGGCTGGAACGGAAAAGGGTCTCCAGGTCGGCCGGAGAGAACCAGCCGATCTTGGCGCGGGTGAGCGTCGTCACAGCCTGGTCGGAATGCCCGACGCTCACCGCGGAAAGACTGAAGACCGACCCCGGCGGCATGACGTCGAGCACCTGCCGGCGGCCGTCCGGCATGCTTTTGGATCGCAGCGCCCAACCGTCGATCAGCAGGCCACAGCGGGTCAGCTCATCGCCCTCGTCGATGACCACTCCATCCGCGGGGTAGTCGATGGGCCTCGCTTCGAGGGACTGCAGGGCTTTCTGATCGCTGTCCGTGAGCTTCATCACGGCCAGACGGCGCAGGAGAAGAGACATCATGGCGGCTCCTCGCAGATCAGACGTGGCTTGAATCCGGGAAGCCCCTGACCGCGCCGCGTGACTACAGCTGGGAAAAAAACAGTCGAGTTTCGCATGGAGCAGGTAGACCTAACTTAATCACGGTCAAGTCTCGCGAGACAGCGGTCAGGTGTCCTCGAGATAGCGGTGCTGCCGCTTTGTCTTGACGGCGGCGCCGGCGCTTGCCACCTTGCGATCGTTCCTGGGGGTGCTCCGTCAAGGGGCTGAGATACCGCGCTGCGCGGTGACCCTTCGAACCTGAACCGGGTAATGCCGGCGCAGGGATTGGAATGAGCCTTCTGGCTCGCCCCTTACCGAGGGCGGCCGCTCACGCTGAAACCCGCGTCGTGCCCCGATCGTCCGGCAAGCAACGGCAAGGACTCGCGTGAGCATGAATCGAGACATCTCCCTTTCGCTGCGACTCTCCGCAAAGAGTCGTATCCATCGGCCACTGGCGAGGCTGGCCCTCGCGCTCGGCCTGTTGGCCACGACGGCTGGACCGGCCGTCGCCGCCGAGCGCCTGACGGTGCTGCTCGACTGGTTCCTCAACCCGGATCATGCGCCGCTCGTGGTGGCGCAGCAGAAGGGATTCTTCGAGGCCGCAGGGCTCGAGGTCGAGCTGATCGAGCCGGCCGACCCCAACGACCCGCCCAAGCTGGTCGCGGCCGGCAGGGCGGACATCGCCATCACCTATCAGCCGCAGCTTCACCTGCAGCACGCCGGCGGCCTGCCCCTGACCCGCATTGCGACGTTGGTCGCGACGCCGCTCTCGACATTGCTCGTTCTGCGCGACGGGCCGGTCGAGGAAATCGCCGACCTGAAGGGCCGCACGATCGGCTTTTCGGTCGGCGGCTTCGAGGACGCGGTGCTCGCCGCCATGCTGGAGCACCACGGCCTGACGCTCGACGAGGTGCGTCTGGTCAATGTGAACTTCTCGCTCAGTCCCTCGCTCATCTCCGGCCAGGTGGACGCGGTAATTGGCGCCTATCGCAACTTCGAGCTCAACCAGATGGACATCCTGGGCGAGCCCGGCCGTGCCTTCTACGTCGAGGAGCACGGCGTGCCGGCCTACGACGAGCTGATCGCGGTCGCCCGCAGCGACCGGCTCGACCGGCCCGCCCTGGCGGCCTTCGTGACTGCGCTGGAGCGCGCGGTGCAGTTCCTGGTCAACCATCCCGGCGAGAGCTGGGAGGCCTTCGTGACCTATCGTCCCGAGGTCGACGACGAGCTCAACCGGCGCGCCTGGGCCGATACCCTGCCGCGTTTCGCGCTGCGCCCAGGTGCCCTCGACCGCGGCCGCTACGACCGCTTCGCCGCCTTCATGGCACGGCGCGGCCTGATTCCCGAGGTGCCGCCGATCGCGAACTATGCCGTGGAGCTGCCGCGATGACGGACGAGTCCTTCGCAAGCTTTGCCGCTGCCCGCCCCGAGCCCCGCTTCACCGACTGGCTGCGCGACAGGGCGCAGCCGGAGTGGGACGCGGCGGTCGGCCATAGCTTCACCCGGGAGCTGGGCAACGACAGCCTGCCGGACGCGGTCTTCGGCCGCTATCTGGTGCAGGACTACGCCTTCGTCGAAACGCTGGTCGGGCTGGTCGGCTTCGCGGTCGGCCACGCCCCCGACATGGCGGCCAAGAAGCGCCTCAGCCAGTTCCTGGCGGCGGTCACCAGCGACGAGAACGACTATTTCCTGCGCGCCTTTGCTGCGCTGGGCCTGGAACGCGAGGATTGGGCGGAGCCGGCGCTCCTGCCGGTCACGCGCGACTTCCTGGCCCTTATGAACGAGGCCGGGCGAGCCGGCAGCTACGCCGACTGCCTCTCGGTCTTCCTGCCCGCCGAGTGGATCTACCTCTCCTGGGCGCAGGCGCAGGTCGCGAAGCGTCCGGCCCGGAGCTATCTGCGCGAGTGGATCGACCTCCACGTCAACGATGACTTCACGGCCTTCGTCACCTGGCTGCGCGAGGAGATGGACCGCGCCGGGCCGGCCCTTCCGGAGGCGCGGCAGATCGCGGTCGCGGAGCGTTTTCGCCGCCTGACGGTGCTCGAGGTCGCTTTCTTCGACGCTGCCTACATGGAGGGCTGACGGCGGGCGGGCACCTCGTGCTGTGCTTGTCGAAGCATGAGGCCGGCGCGTCTTCTGCGGGCTTGCGCCTTCAGCCTTCGTCAACCGGCGCGGACGCAGCTTGGGGCTTGCGCCGGGCTCGGCCGGCGCGTCAGTCTCCCGGGTCATGACCAAGCGGATCTTGCTCGTCCATCACCCGGTCAGCCGCAAGGACGACCGCGCCTCGGCGCGGCTTAAGGCGCGCGGCCATCTCACCCACTGGGTCTGTCCCGGGCGCGGCGAGACCCTGCCCGACCCGCGCGAGGGATACGACGCGGCGATCGTCTACGGCGGTGCCGAGGACCTCAGCCGGGCGGAGGAGTGGCCCTATCTCGCGCTCGAGCGCGACTGGGTCGCGCGCTGGGTCGAGACCGGAAAGCCCTTTCTCGGCATTTGCCTCGGCGCCCAGCTTCTGGCCGCCAGCCAGGGCGCGCGGGTCGCGCCCCATGCCGAGGGCCTGCACGAAATCGGCTACGTTCCGGTGACGCCGACGCCGCCGGCGGGGGATTTCTTCGGGCTGCCGAGCCACGTCTACCAGTGGCACAAGGAGGGCTTCGACCTGCCCGCCGGCGCCGAACTGCTGCTGAGCGGGCCGGTCTTCCCGCACCAGGCGATCCGGCTCGGCGAACGTATCTACGGCATCCAGTTCCACCCGGAGGTGCCGCCGGAGATCATGGCGCGCTGGATCGAGGAGGCGGGCCACATGCTGGCCAAGCCCGGTGCCCAGCCCGCCGAGCGGCACTTCGCGGAGGCGGAGCGTTACGATCCGCCCACGGCGGCCTGGCTCGAGCGCTTCTTCGATGACTGGCTCGAAGAGTCCCACGCCGATGCGCTTCCGGCCGCGGCGAAATAGCGCCCCGGCGTCACGCCGAAGGCACGTCGGAACGCGGCAATAAAGGCGCTCGGCGAGGCGTAGCCGAGATCAAACGCGACGCCGGTCACCGGCCGGCCCTCGGCGAGCCAGGCGAGACCCTGAAGGAGTCGCGCCTGCTGGCGCCAGGCGGTGAAGGTCAGGCCCGTCTCGAGCGGAAAGCGACGGGCCAGAGTGCGCGCGCTGGCGCCGGCCAGCCGGCCGAGTTCGCCGAGACTGCGTTGCTCGCCCGGCGCGCTCAGCAGGATATCGGCGGCCCGTAGCAGGCGCGGATCGCGCGGGCGCGGCAGTTCGAGCGGCAGGCCGGCCAAGTCGGCCAACTCGTCGAGCAGGACCGCGGTGAGGCGCGCCCTTCGTCCGGTATCTTTAACATCTCCTTCGACCAGCCGCAGGATGAGGGCACGCAGGAGCGGCGGCACCGGGACCACCCGGGGGCGGCCGTGCAGCGCGGCGCGGACGTCCGCCGGCAAGGCCTGCTCGGACAGATAAAGGGTGCGCAGGCGGATGGGCCGCAGGACGGCGATCTCGTGCGTCAGCCCGGCCGGCATCCACAGCGCCTGCGGCGACGGCAGCAGCCATTCGGCGGCGGCGCTGCGCACGCGCATCAGGCCCTCGGCGGCGAAGATGAGCTGTGCCTCGCGATGCAGATGCGCCTCGATGCGTGCGCCGGCCGGATAGTCGCGGGCGAAGCCCGTGACGGCTTCGGCCGCGCCCGACGGGGGGCGGAGGAAACGATCATTTGGCATGGACGCGATATTTTATGGCTTGGTACCGTCAGCACGCCAGCACGTTTTCATTTATCAGGCGCGCATGGCGATCCTGCTGCTCAATGTCGGGCACGCCGCCGCCCACTTCTTCCTGCTGCTCTATCCGACGGTGGTGTTGGCACTGGAGAGGCGCGGCGGCGCCGGCTATGGCGACCTGCTGCTGCCGGCGACGGCCGGTTTCGTCGCCTTCGCCGGCGCCACGCTGCCGGCAGGCTGGCTCGGCGACCGCTGGGGCCGTGGCCGGACGATGGCGCTGTTCTTTCCCGGCCTTGCCGTCGGGGCGCTGGTCGCGGCCCTGGTGCCGGGCAGCTTCGGATTGTCGTTAGGTCTTGCGCTGATCGGCCTGGCCGCCGCGATCTATCATCCGGTCGGCATCCCGCTCTTGATCGAAACCGCGGAGGCGCGCGACCGGCATCGAAACGGGGGCCGGCGCGGCGCGCAACTCGGGCGCTGTCTCGGCGTCAACGGTGTCTGGGGCAACATGGGGGTGGCCGCGGCGCCGCTCTGCGCCGCCGCGCTGACCGAGGCGCTCGACTGGCGCGCCGCCTTCTGGCTGCCGGGCCTGGCGGCCGCGCTGCTCGGCGTCATCTTTCCCTTGATCTTCCGGCGTGGGCCGAGTGCCTCGACCGGCGACGCGGCCGGCGGCGTCGATTTTGCCGTGCCGCCGCGCCGGACGCTTCTCCGGCTCGCCGGCGCGCTTCTGGTCTGCGCCGCCTGCGGTGGCCTCGCCTTCAACGTCGTCACCATCGCCCTTCCGAAGCTGCTCTCCGACCTTGCGGCTCCGTCGATGCCGGCGCTCTGGCAGGGCGGCGGCCTCGCCTCGCTGGTCTTTGCCGCGGCGGCCTTTGCACAGCTCCCCGCGGGCCGACTGATCGACCGCGCCGATCTGCGCCTTCTGCTGCTGATCGCGCTGGCGGCGCAGGTCCTGCTGCTGGTGCTGCTGGCGCTGGTGCTGCCGTCGGGCCGCCTGGCGCTTGCTTTGCCGCTGGCCGCGCTGCTGGTCTGCGCGATGTTCGCCGAGATCCCGATGAACGACGCCTTGGCGGTGCGCTGCGCCAGCCGAGCCTGGC
>CAZDBC010000019.1:0-1462 GCA_964503295.1 uncultured Kiloniellaceae bacterium
CGACGTTGAGGATCTTGCCCTTGATCGGCAGGATCGCCTGGAAGCGCCGATCGCGGCCCTGCTTGGCAGACCCGCCTGCCGAATCGCCCTCGACGATGAACAGTTCGGAGAGCGCCGGATCTCGTTCCTGGCAGTCGGCCAGCTTGCCCGGCAGCGAAGCGACGTCGAGCACGCTCTTGCGCCGTGTCAGCTCGCGCGCCTTGCGCGCCGCCTCGCGCGCGGCCGCCGCCTCCACCACCTTCTGTACGATCCGCCGTGCTTCGGCCGGGTGCTCCTCCAGGAACCGGCCGAGGCTTTCGTTGATCACGTTCTCGACCACCGGGCGGACCTCGGAGGATACCAGCTTGTCCTTGGTCTGACTGGAGAACTTGGGATCCGGTACCTTCACCGACAAAACGCAGGTCAGGCCTTCGCGCGCATCGTCGCCGGTCAGGGTGACCTTCTCCTTTTTGGCGATGCCTGAACTGACCGCATAGGCGTTGATCTGGCGCGTCAGGGCGGCACGGAAGCCGGCCAGATGCGTCCCGCCGTCGCGCTGCGGGATGTTGTTGGTGAAGCAGAGCACCGTCTCGTGATAGCTGTCGGTCCACTGCATGGCCGCCTCGACGACGATACCGTCGCGCTCGGCGCGCACCATGACCGGCGCGGGAAAGAGCGTCGACTTGGTGCGGTCGAGGTACTTCACGAAGGCCTGCAGGCCGCCTTCGTAATGCATCTCGACCTTGGTCGGCTCGGGGCTTCGGTCGTCGGTCAGAGTCAGCCGCACGCCGGAATTGAGGAAGGCGAGCTCGCGCAGGCGGTGCTCCAGCATCGCCGCGTCGAACTCGAGCATGGTGAAGGTCTTGGGCGACGGCATGAAGGTGATCTCGGTGCCGCTGCGGTCGCCGCAGGGCCCGCGCACGGCGAGCGGCGCCTCGGGCTCGCCGTCGAGGAAGCGCATGAAGTGCTCCTGGCCATTGCGCCAGATGGTGAGCTCGAGCCAGGCCGAGAGCGCATTGACGACCGACACGCCGACGCCGTGCAGGCCGCCGGACACCTTGTAGGAATTCTGGTCGAACTTTCCGCCGGCGTGCAGCTGAGTCATGATCACCTCGGCCGCGGACACGCCTTCCTCGCTGTGCAGCTCGGTCGGAATGCCGCGCCCGTTGTCGCGCACCGTCACGGAGCCGTCGCCGTTCAGGATCACGTCGACGGTGTCGCAATAGCCCGCGAGCGCCTCGTCGATCGAGTTGTCGACGACCTCGTAGACCATGTGATGCAGGCCCGAGCCGTCGTCGGTGTCGCCGATGTACATGCCCGGGCGCTTGCGCACCGCGTCGAGGCCCTTGAGGACCTTGATCGACTGAGCGCCGTACTCGGCCTGTTCGGCGCGGGACGGGGAGGGTGGCAGCTGATCGCTCTGCAAGGATGATCCCGATTCGACTGGCGTTCGCGGCAGGGCCTTATACCCCGCGCCATGCGG
>CAZDBC010000019.1:1472-3620 GCA_964503295.1 uncultured Kiloniellaceae bacterium
GCCCGAGCCGTCGTCGGTGTCGCCGATGTACATGCCCGGGCGCTTGCGCACGGCATCGAGGCCGCGCAGGATCTTGATCGAGTCGGCGCTGTAGCTGTCCGCAGCAGCCCCATTCGAGGCCGACTGCAGCGCGCGCGCCTGATCTTCGCCAGCGTTCGTCATTCGCTTCGTTCCATTCTCGCCGTTTCAGGCGTGTTCGTTTCCTGTCTTTGCACCGGCCTGGAGGCGGCCTCCTTGCGGCATGTCCTATCGCTCCGCCGACAGGACCCGACCGGACTCGACGGCGCGAAATTGGGCAGCGCCCCGCAGTTCGCCGAACACCGCCGCGTCGGTTCCCGTCATCCAGGCCTGGGCCGACAGCTCCAGCACCGTTTCGAACAGGGCGCGCCGGCGGCGGTCGTCGAGGTGCGCGACCAGTTCGTCGAGCAGCAGCAGCGGCGCCTGGCCGCGCGCCGCGGTGAGCAGGCGCGCGTGCGCCAGAACCAGACCGATCAGCAGCGCCTTCTGCTCGCCGGTCGAGCAAAGCGCCGCCGGGAGGCCGCGGTCCCTGTGGGCGACCAGCAGGTCGCTGCGGTGCGGCCCGACCGAGGCGCCGCCGGCCTCCGCGTCGCGGGCACGCGCCGTGGCCAGGCGCTCGCGCAGGCGCTCCTCGACCGCCAGGGCCGGTTCCTCGGCCAGCCAGCCTTCGACCTCGCCTTCCAGCCCCAGTTCCGGCTGGGGAAAGGCCGTCGTGCCGGCGTCGCGCGCCGCGGCCAGCCGTTCCACCAGGGCCCGGCGCGCCGCCGCGATGGCCACGCCGCGTCCCGCCAGGCTGTCCTCCAGCGCCGCCAGCCAGGCCGGGTCCGGCGTCTCGCCCTTGAGCAGCCGGGCGCGTTCGCGCAGGGCGTGTTCATAGGCGCGAACGCGGCCGGCATGAGCCGGATCGAAGCCGAACACCAGCCGGTCGAGAAAGCGGCGCCGGGCCGCCGCCGCCTCGCGGAACAGGCCGTCCATCTGCGGCGTCAGCCAGACGAGGGCGACCAGTTCGCTCAGCGACTGCTGGCCGCGCGCCGGGGCGCCGTCGATGCGCAACGCCCGCCGTTCGCGAGCCGCGCCCTCGGCCTCGGGATCGCGCCCCGTGCCGATGTCGTGCGGGCCGTGCGGCGTGACCACCCGTGCGGCGACCGCCCAGCCGGGCGCGCCTTCGAGTTCCGTGCCGGCCGGGTCCCTGCGCTCGACCTCGCCAAGGCGCGCGCCGCGCAGACCCCGACCCGGCGCCAGGAAGGACACCGCCTCCAGCAGGTTCGTCTTGCCCGCACCGTTGGGTCCGGTCAGGACGACCGGGCGCGCATCCAGCTCCAGCGTCGCGCGCGCATAGTTGCGGAACGCGCTGACCGACAGGCGCGACAGCCAGAGACGGTCGGGCGGCGTCTCGGCGGCCTGGGCCGTGCGGCCGAGAGGCTGGGTCAGAGCAATCACCGTCTGAGACGTTTCCGTCGGCTGTCGCCGTGCTGCACGTGGCGCCGTACCGTTCACACCCGCATCGGCATCAGCACGTAAAGCGCGCTCGCGTCCGCGACGTCGCGAACGATCGTGGGCGAGGCCGCGTCCGACATCGCGAACTGCGCCGACTCGCCCTCGATCTGCTGGGCGATATCGAGCAGATAACGCGAGTTGAACCCGATCTCGATACCGGGGCCTGGATAGCTGACCTCGATCTCCTCGACCGCGCTGCCGTTCTCGGCGCTGGTCGCGGACAGGGTCATGGTGCCGTCGTTGAGCGACATCTTGACCGCCCGGCTCTTCTCGGTGGAGATCGTCGACACGCGGTCGACGGCCGCGGCGAACTGCTTGCAATCGACCTCCATCAACTTGTCGTTGCCGAGGGGGATGACCCGCTCATAGTCCGGGAAGGTGCCGTCGATCAGCTTGGAGGTCAGCACCGTCGTGTCGAACGCGAAGCGAATCTTGGTGTCGGACAACGCGACCTCGACCGCGTCCTCGCAGTCCTCGACCAGCTTGCGCAGCTCGGCAACGGTCTTGCGTGGCACGATGACCCCGGGCATGCCCTCGGCGTTTTCCGGCAGCGGCATCTCGAAGCGCGCCAGGCGGTGCCCGTCGGTGGCGACGGCGCGCAGCACTTCCGTGCCGCTCTGGTCCGCGGTGTGC
>CAZDBC010000019.1:3630-7076 GCA_964503295.1 uncultured Kiloniellaceae bacterium
GAGGTAATAGCGGGTTTCCTCAGTGGAGATGGCGAAGCGCGTACGGTCGATCAGATTGCGCAGCTCGGCCGCCTGCAGCCCGAACTGCCGGGGCAGTTCGCTCGGCCCGGTGGCCGGGAAGTCCTCCCTGGGAAGGGTCGCCAGCGTGAAAGTCGAGCGGCCGGCGCGCAGGACCATCTGGGTCGCGTCGCCCGCCGTCGCGACCTCGATCTGGGCGCCTTCGGGCAGCTTGCGCACGATGTCGTAGAAGGTGTGCGCCGGCGCCGTGGTCGCGCCCTGCTGGGCGACCTCCGCCGGGACCTCGTCGACGATGGTCAGGTCCATGTCCGTTGCGGTCAGGCGCAGCCGGCCGCCCGTCGCCTCGATCAGCACGTTGGACAGGATCGGGATGGTGTTGCGCCGCTCGACGACGCTCTGGACGTGCGCCAGGGACTTGAGCAGCGTCGCGCGTTCGATGGTGAGCTTCATGGCGGCGTTAGGCGTCCCTTCCGGCGAGGTGGCGGTTGGCTTGGGGCTGTTGCTGGTCATGGCGTCCTGCGGCATCTTGAAGGAGGGGGCTTCACGGCCTTGGCCGCGCGCCCCGGCATTGCGCATCCCTCACTGGGAGCTCCACTGCGGACTGCACGCCTGACGGGGGCGAAACGCGCCCCCGCGAGCCGCTTCTGGTCCGCAGGAGAAGGCCCCGGACGGGCCTTCAAGGAGCGATTCCGGCGGGCCAGGCCGAAGGCCGCCGAATCACCCCTGTAATATAGCGTGAAACCCCGTGAAACGTAAGCTTTAAGCGCGGATTCTCCGGCCCGGCCGGGCCCGGCCGGGCGCCCGGCTCGGGCCGGTCGTCGGGGCCGTCTCGGGGGCTCCGGAAGCCGTCGCGGCCGACCCGGCTTCGAGGCCGGGCCGCTCAGGCTTCGAGCATGCGGCGCAGCAGTTCGATGTCCTCGGCGAAGGCCGAGTCCGTCGTCTTCAGCTCCTCGATCTTGCGCACCGCGTGCATCACCGTTGTGTGGTCGCGTCCGCCGAACTTGCGGCCGATTTCGGGCAGGGAGCGCGAGGTGAGCTGTTTGGAGAGGTACATCGCCACTTGCCGCGGCCGCGCGACGGCGCGCGAGCGGCGCGCGGAGTGCATGTCGGTGATGCGCATGTTGTAGTGGGCGCAGACCTGCTTCTGGATCTCCTCGATGGTCACCCGGCGGTCATTGGCGCGCAGCAGGTCGTGCAGCACCTCCTGCGTCGTTTCCAGGGTTACCGGCCGTCCGACCAGCGTGGCGTGCGCCACGATCCGGTTGAGCGCCCCTTCAAGTTCGCGCACGTTCGACTTGATCTTGTGCGCCAGGAATTCGAGGACCTTGGTGGGGATGTCGACGCCGGCCTGTTCGCTTTTCGCCTGCAGGATGCCCAGTCGCAGCTCGTAGGTCGTCGGGTGGATGTCCGCCACCAGTCCCCAGCCCAGGCGCGAGCGCATGCGCTCCTCGACGCCTTCCAGATCGGTCGGCGACTTGTCGGCCGAGATCACCACCTGCCGGTTCTGGTCGACCAGCGTGTTGAAGGTGTGGAAGAACTCTTCCTGCGTCGCCTCGCGCCCGCCGATGAATTGCACGTCGTCGATCATGAGCACGTCGACCGTGCGAAACTGCTCCTTGAATGCCATGGTGTCCTTGACGCGCAGCGCGCGCACGAACTGATACATGAACTTCTCGGCCGAGAGGTAGATCACGCGCTTTTCGGGATACTGGCGCTTGATGTGCCAAGCGATGGCGTGCATCAGGTGCGTCTTGCCGAGGCCGACCCCGCCGTAGAGGAACAGTGGATTGAAGGGCACGCTGGGGGCGTCGGCGACACGCCGTGCCGCGGCGTAGGCGAGTTCGTTGGGTTTGCCGACGACGAAATTCTCGAACGTGAAACGCGGGTCGAGGGGCGCGCTGATGTCCCGCGCGGCCGGGCCGCTGCTGTCGTAGAGCCCGGAATCGGCGGCGCGCGCGGGCGTCGTTTTCTTTTGGGGCTTTGCATCGGCCGCACAGGGCGTGGCGATCTGGCTCTGCACGGCATCGAGCGCTTTCGCCGGCGTGTCACCGTCCACGCTGCGCAGCCCGGGGCGCGGCGGCGGCTGCACGACGATGGCGACGTCGCGCACCTGATCCGACTCCTCGAGCCACAGTTCCTTCAAACGCTTGGCATAGTTGTCGGTCACCCAGTCGCGCATGAAGCGGGTCGGCACGGACATGCGCACCACCCCGTTGGCCAGGCTGACGAACGTCAGCGGCTTCAACCAGCTGCGAAAGGCCGCATCGCCGACCTCGCTGCGCAGCCGGCCGCGTACGCGCGCCCATTGTTCGCCGGAAACCGCTTCAAAGGAATCGCCGACCATCGCTTCTCCACCCCCTGGGAAGCCGGACCCCGCCAAACCCTGTTCGGTCATAATCCAGACACCCTCGACAGCGAGCACAAAAGGTCTCCCGTCGCGGACCGTCGATGCGGAACGCGAGCTCCCCTCAGCTCAGTAATTCAATATATCGACAAGAAAGCCGGCGCGGCCAAAAACCGCTGACGCGCCAGTCATCTGCTCCAGTTTCCCCAACGGTCGAGGCCGTTATCCCCCCATTTGTTCCTCGCGCTTTTAAAGGATCGATGGAGCTGACCAGATTTTATTACTTCGTTTTATTTGATTTTCGGCCGAATTTACTTTCGGCCCGCCGTCCTGACGCAGAAAAAAGGATACCCCCGGCGCTTCGGTGAGGCAAGGGACTCCAGCCGGCGGGGCTGAAAATTTTTTGTCACAATGCGCTTGACACAACAGTTGGTGGCGCTGAGCGGCGGGGCGCCACAAAAGCCCCGCGGGCGTCTCGCGTTGCGGCTGCGCTCCAGTCGCCGCGGCGACTGGCGCGCGCTAAACCGCCTCCGGATCACGAGGGAGACGGCCGGAGCGATGGGACTGGCGCGAGAAGGAGAGCCACGGAAACCCGCCGGCCGTCGGCCCTGCCGACAGTCGCAACGGGGGTGCCGAATGCCTTAGGACAGGGCCTTGACCCGTGCCGACAGGCGCGAGAGCTTGCGCGCCGCCGTGTTCCGGTGCAGCACGCCGCGGCTGACGCCGCGGTGCAATTCCGGCTGGGCCGCGCGCAGGGCATCCTCGGCGACCGGCTTGTCGCCGCTCGCGATCGCGCCCTCCACCCGCTTCAGGAAGGTGCGGATGCGGCTGATGCGCGCGCCGTTCACCCCGGCGCGGCGCTGGTTGCGGCGAATGCGCTTCTTGGCCGATTTGTGGTTGGCCATGGTTTCGACCTGATCCTTCTGGTTCCGCTTGGGAAGCGGCGGTTATAACGGCGGCCCCGGAGCCCGTCAAGCGGCCGAAAACCGGCCGCCTGACGGGGCCCGCGGCACCCGACCCGCGCCGGCTCAGCGGTTGCGAAACTGCGGCTTGCGCTTGTCGACGAAGGCGCCCATGCCTTCCT
>CAZDBC010000019.1:7086-14358 GCA_964503295.1 uncultured Kiloniellaceae bacterium
CGAAGGTGGAATGGAACAGCCTGCGCTCGAAGCGAATGCCCTCAGCAAGCGTGGTCTCGAAGCTGCGGTTGACCGCCTCCTTGGCCATCATCACCACCGGCCGCGACAGGCCGGCGATCTTCCTCGCCGCGTCCATGGCCTCCTCGAGCAGGCGGTCCGCGGGCACCAGCCGGCTGACCAGGCCGCAGCGTTCGGCCTCCTCCGCGTCCATCATGCGACCGGTCAGACAGAGATCCATGGCCTTCGACTTGCCGACGCTGCGGGTCAGGCGCTGGGTGCCGCCGGATCCGGGGATCGTGCCGATGGTGATCTCCGGCTGGCCGAACCTGGCCGTGTCTGCGGCGATGATGAAATCGCACATCATGGCCAGCTCGCAGCCGCCGCCCAGCGCATAGCCGGCGACCGCCGCGATCACCGGCTTGCGGCAGCGCGACAGGCGCTCCCAGCCCTTGGTGATGAAGTCCTCGGCATAGACCTGCTGATAGTCCTTATCCTTCATCTCCTTGATGTCGGCGCCCGCGGCGAAAGCCTTGTCCGAACCGGTCAGCACGAGACAGCCGACCGAATCGTCGGCCTCGAGGGCATCGAGGGCCTGCTCGAGTTCGTCGATCAGTCCGGCGCACAGGGCGTTGAGCGCTTTCGGTCTATCAAGCGTGACGACGCCCACGCCGTCGCTGATCTCCACCTTGATATATTCGTAGGCCATGGCTCTCTCCTCGGTCGGTTCGGTCGGTCGGTTCGGTCGGTCGGCGCATTCCCGCAGGGATGCGCCGGGCGCGGCGGAAGGCGCCGCCGTCACTGCGGCGCCAGGATGAAGCGGACGGCTGTCTGGGCGCCGGACGGCGCGACTTCGATGGTCAGGCGTTCGCCCTCGCGCGCGAAGGCGGCATGACCGCTCGCGCGCCAGCCGAGCTGCGGCAGAGTCCGGCGGTAGAAGTCGAGGACCTCGTCCGCCGCCACGGCACCCTGGGCATAGGCCTCGACGATGCGCCCCCCGGGCTTGTCGAACACCAGTCCGGCCTCGTCGACCTCTTCCAGGCCGGGCATGAGCGGCAGGTCCGCGATGGCGTCGAGAAAAGCGGTCGGGCGATCGCCGGCAAAGGCGGCGGGGGCGGCGAGTGCGAGGGCCGCAACCAGGCAGAGCGCGCGCGCATGAGCGCGCCGACCCAGTCGCAGGGCGGATGGCCGGCCGATCATTCCCGTTCCCTCCCCTCTCATCGCTGCCGCCTGGCACAGTAGAAGGTCGAGCGGCCCGACTGCACCAGACGTCGAATTCTGCAGCGCGCCTCGCCGGCGCCGACGCAGGCGGGGCAGGCCTCGCCTGCGCGTCCGTAGACGGCCCATTGATGCTGAAAGTAGCCCAATTCGCCGTCCGTCTGCATATAGTTGCGCAGGCTGGAGCCGCCCGCCGCGATCGCCTGGCCGAGGACCTGCCGGATCGCCGCCGCCAGGCGTTCGGCGCGCGCGCCCTGAACGCTGCGCGCGGGCCGGCGCGGCGAAAGCCCCGCGTGGTAAAGGCTCTCGCAGACGTAGATGTTGCCGAGACCGGCCACCACGCGCTGATCGAGCAGGGCGGCCTTGATCGGCGTGCGCCGGCCGGCCAGCCGCGCCGCGAGCGCCGGACCGTTGAACGCGTTGCCGAGCGGTTCGGGCCCCAGGTCGCGCAGCAGCCGGTGCTGCTCCAGCCGTTCGCCCGGCACCAGATCGAACAGTCCGAAGCGGCGCGGGTCATTGAAGCGGACCTGATAGCCGTCCTCCAGGGTCAGCACGATGTGATCGTGTTTGTCGAACGGCCGGGCGGCGTCGGCGGGCGCCATGACCACAAGTCGTCCGGACATGCCGAGATGACCCAGCACCACCTGGCCGTCGTCCAGTTCGATCAGCAGGTACTTGGCGCGCCGGCGAACCGCGATCACGCGGCGGCCCTGAAGCCGCGCGGCGAAGTCCGCGGGCAGCGGCAGGCGCAGATCGGGGCGGCGCTGCTCGACCTCCACCAGACGCAAGCCCTCGAGGCGCGGACGCAGGCCACGGACGACGGTTTCGACCTCGGGCAACTCGGGCATGGGCCTGTGACGTTCGGGATGTCCGTCGGAAAGACCGCTGGCGCCGCGGCGGCTGGCAGGCGATCCGCGGCGCCGCGGCGGCTGGCACAGTAGCGCGGCGCAGGCCGTCACGCTATGGTCCGGCCATGCCAAAGACGACGAAACTGCCGCCCGGCCGCGACGACGACGAAACCGCGGCCTTCGGCTTTCGCGACGTGCCGCGTTCCGAAAAGAGCGGTCTCGTGCGCGACCTCTTCGAATCGGTCGCCGGCCGCTACGACCTCATGAACGATCTGATGTCCGGCGGCATTCATCGCCTGTGGAAGGCGCGCTTCGTCGACTGGCTCGACCCGCGGCCGGGCCAGCGCCTGCTCGACGTCGCCGGCGGCACGGGCGATATCGCCTTGCGGGTGCTCGAACGCCTCGGCCCGCTGCCGCCTGGCAGGGCCTCCGGCCAGGTGGTGGTGTGCGATCTGACCGAGGGCATGCTTCGCATCGGACGCGACCGGGCGACCGACCGCGGCTGGTTGCCCGAGCAGGAGGCGGGCCGGCTTGTGTGGCTGTGCGGCGATGCCCAGGCGCTGCCGCTGCGCGAACGCAGCGTGGATGCCTACACCATCGCCTTCGGCCTGCGCAACGTGACCGATATCGATGCGGCACTGCGCGAGGCGCGGCGCGTGCTGCGCCCCGGCGGCCGCTTCCTCTGCCTGGAGTTTTCCCGCGTCGTCCTGCCGCTGTTCGAGCGGCTCTACGATCTCTACTCCTTCCGCGTGCTGCCCGCCATGGGCGGCCTGGTGGCCGGCGACAGCGACGCCTACCGCTATCTGGCCGAGAGCATCCGCCGCTTTCCGACCCAGGAGGAGCTCAGCGCGCGCATCGCAGCCAGCGGCCTGGAGCGGGTGCGCTACCGCAACCTCTCGGGCGGCATCGCCGCCATCCACTCGGCTTGGCGGATCTGACCGCGCCGACCATGCTGCGCCCGATCCGCATCGTATTCCGGCTGATCCAGATCGTCCGCTCGCTGGCGCGCCACGATGCCCTGGCGCCGCTCGACGAGTTTGGACTCGCCCCCGGGCTGCTCTGGGCGGTGCGCCGCCTCGCCGGCGTCGGCAGCGCGTCGGACCCTGACCGGCGCGCGGGCGAGAAGCTGGCCGCGGCCCTGACCGAGCTCGGCCCGACCTTCATCAAGCTCGGCCAGTTCCTTTCGACCCGCGCCGATCTGGTCGGCGAGGAGATCGCCGCCGATCTCGCCCACCTGCAGGACCATCTGCCGCCTTTCGACAGCGTCGAGGTGCGCTCGATCATCGAGGCCGAGCTCGGCCAGCCGCTCGATCGCCTGTTCACGACCTTCGAAGAACAGCCGCTGTCCGCCGCCTCCATCGCCCAGGTGCATCTGGCGGTGACCCGGCCGCTGCCCGAGGCGGCGGCCCTGACCACCTCGCCGGCCGTGATCGAGACCGCCGCGCAGGAGGCCGGGGAGCACGGCCCGGCCGACGCCGCGGCGGCCGGCCTGCGCGGGGCCGAGGCCGAGGCGGGGCAGCCGGTCGCGGTCAAGGTGCTTCGTCCGGGCGTCGAGGCAGCGTTCGAACGGGATTTCGCGGTCTTCTACTGGCTCGCCGAACTGGTCGAACGCACCCAGCCGAAGCTGCGCCGCTTCCGGCCGGTCGCCGTGGTCGAATTGTTCGAGAGCATGGTCGCCATCGAGATGGACCTGCGCATGGAGGCGGCGGCCGCCTCCGAGCTGGCGGAGAATTTCGAGGACGACCCGACCTATCGCGTGCCGGCGGTCGACTGGGCGCGCTGTTCCCAGCGGGTGCTGACCATGGAGCGGATCGAAGGCATCCGGCTCGACAACCGCGAGGCGCTGATCGCCGCCGGGCACGATCTTGAGGCGGTGCTCGGCCGCGCCGCCGCGATCTTCTTCAAACAGGTCTTCCGGGACGGCTTTTTCCACGGCGACCAGCACCCCGGCAACATGTTCGTCGGACCCGACGGTGCCATCGTCGCCGTGGATTTCGGTATCATGGGGCGGCTCGACTACAAGACCCGCTGCCATCTGGCCGACATGCTGATGGCGACCCTGGCGCGCGACTACCGGCGGCTGGCCGCCGTGCAGCGCGATGCCGGCTACCTGCCGCAGGACGAGGCGCTCGACGTCTACGCCCAGGCCCTGCGCTCGGTCTGCGAGCCGATCACCGGCCGGCCGCTGCACGCCATCTCTTTCGCGCGCCTGCTGGCGCAGCTCCTGCAGTTGACCGAGTCCTTCAACATGCCAGTGCAGCCGCAGCTCTTGCTGCTGCAGAAGAACATGCTGATGGCCGAGGGCATCAGCCGCCGTCTCGATCCGGAACTCAACATCTGGACCCTGGCGCAGCCGCTGATCGCCGACTGGATGCGACAGAATCGCGGGCCTCAGGCGCGTGTGCGCGAGGGCGCGCGCGATCTCGCGGGCAGCCTGGAGCGCCTGCCGGCGCTGATCGGCAACATCGAGAAGACCGCGGCCGACCTGGCCGGCGGCGGTATCCGACTCAATCCGGAGAGCCTGCGCGCGCTGCGCGGAGAGCAGGGCGGGCGCGGCTGGTTCACCTTGGCGCTGTCGGTCATCGCCCTCGTTCTGGCGCTCGCCGCGCTGATCGATTAGTCGGCCGGCGCGCCGGCGCCGGCCTTGCGGATCGGGCCTGCGCGACCTAGTTTATCTACGCCTGCTAACCGTTAAATTCAGGATTTGGCCCTTGCTCTCGGGGAAACGAATCCTCCTCATCGTTGCCGGCGGCATCGCTGCATACAAGACGCTCGAGCTGATCCGGCGCCTGCGCGACCGCGGCGCGCGCGCGCGCTGCATTCTGACATCCGCCGGTGCCGAATTCGTCACTCCCCTTTCGCTCGCCGCCATCAGTGGCGACAAGGTTTACGGCGAACTCTTCTCCCTCACCGACGAGGCCGAGATGGGGCACATCGAGCTGTCGCGCGACGCCGACCTGCTCGTGGTCGCGCCGGCGAGCGCCGATCTTCTGGCCAAGATGGCGCACGGCCTGGCCGACGACCTGGCGACCACGGCCCTGCTGGCGACCGACAAGCCGGTGCTGGTCGCGCCGGCCATGAACGTGCGCATGTGGGAGCATCCGGCGACGCGGGCGAACATGGCCCGCTTGAGGGAACGCGGTGCGCTGACGGTCGGCCCGAACGAAGGCGACATGGCCTGCGGCGAGTACGGCTTCGGGCGCATGGCCGAGCCGGCGGAGATTCTCCAGGCGATCGAGACCGCGCTCGGCGCGGGCGGGCGCCTGGCGGGGTGCCGCGCCCTGGTGACCTCCGGCCCGACCCACGAGGCGATCGATCCGGTGCGCTACATCGCCAATCGCTCCTCCGGCCGTCAGGGCCATGCCATCGCTGCCGCGCTGGCGCGCCTCGGCGCGCGCACCACGCTGGTCAGCGGCCCGACCTCGCTGCCCGATCCGCCCGGCCTGACGGTGGTCAAGGTGGAATCGGCGCGGGACATGCTCGAGGCCTGCCGTGCCGCCCTGCCGGTCGACGTCGCGGTCTGCGCCGCGGCCGTCGCGGACTGGCGGGTCGAGGCGGAGAGCCCCCAGAAGCTGAAGAAGAACGGCGCGGTCGAGACCGCGCTGCGCCTGGTCGCCAATCCGGACATTCTGGCCACCCTGTCCGCGGCCGGCAACGAACGGCCGCGGCTGGTCGTCGGCTTTGCCGCCGAGACCGAGGCGGTGATCGAGAATGCCCAGCGCAAGCTCGCGGCCAAGGGCTGCGACTGGATCCTGGCCAACGATGTCGGCGCCGGCCGGGACACCTTCGGCGGCCCGGACAACGAGATTCATATGGTCGCCGCGGGCGGCGTCGAGAGCTGGCCGCGCCTTGGCAAGGATGAGGTGGCGGCCCGGCTTGCCGAGCGCATCGCCGGCGAGCTGGGACCGGAAGAGTCCGCAGGCGGACCGGGGCTGGGCGGAGCGGAGACATGAGCCGGGTGACGGTCGAGATCCGCCGCCTGTCCCACGCCGAGGATCTGCCGCTGCCGCGCTATGCCACCGCGGGCAGCGCCGGGCTCGACCTGCTGGCGGCGGTCGAAAGCGAGGTCACCCTGGCGCCGGGCGAGTACCGCATGATTCCGACCGGACTTGCCGTCGCCCTGCCGCCCGGGACGGAAGCGCAGGTGCGCCCGCGCTCCGGACTGGCCGCGCGGCACGGCGTGACCGTGCTCAACGCGCCGGGCACGATCGACGCCGACTATCGCGGCGAGATCAAGGTCGTCTTGATCAATCATGGCCACGATCCCTTCACGGTCGGCCGCGGCAGCCGGATCGCGCAGATGGTCGTCGCGCCCTACCTCACCGTCGACTGGACGTTGCGCGAGACGCTGGACGACAGCGCGCGCGGCAGCGGCGGCTTCGGCTCGACCGGCCTGGGGGCGACCGGCTGAGCCCATGCTGCGTCTGTCGAAAAAGCTTCTGTTCGCGATCGAGGCGGTGGTCGACGTTGCCTATCATTCGGGCACGGGGCCGGTACGCTCGACCGAGATCTCGCGACGCCAGGGCATTCCGCGGCGCTATCTCGAGCAGGTTCTTCAGCATCTCGTGCACCACGGGGTTCTTGCCGGGCAGCGCGGCCCGCGCGGCGGCTATCGCCTGGCACGGGAGCGGCGGCGGATCACCGTGGGCGAGATCATCCGGATCGTGCGCCAACTCGAGGGAACGCCCGACCCGGCGCGGGATGCCGACGGCTCGGAGATCGGACTGAAGGTCGTGCGGCCGATCTGGATCGAGCTGCAGCAGGAGATGATGGCGCGATTCGATCAGCTCACCATCGAGGAGCTGTGCAACCGTGCCCGCCAGGTCGGCATCGAGCCCGAAGGTGCGCCGATGCCGGATTTCTCGATTTAGGCGCGCGGGCTAGGCGCGCGGGCTAGGCGCGCGCGGACGGGGCAGCGGCCGCGGCTTCGGCCTGGCCCTTTTGGGCTGCTGCGGTTTTCGGGCGGGCCTTTCCGCTGAGCAGCCGGTCGATGTAAAAGCCCTGGAAGAACGCGATCCCCAGACGCCGACCGTCGCGCATCGCCTCCTCGGACTCGCAGCGCGCAAGAATTGTCTGCCTGATGCCGGCTGCCTCGATTGCCTCGCTCAGCCAATCGTCGCGTCCGTCGGACAGCATATCCGACATCTGCGGCGACCAGTTGTGCTTGACCAGGTCGAAGCCGAGCTGGCGCCGGTTGATTGCGCGCAGA
>CAZDBC010000019.1:14368-16969 GCA_964503295.1 uncultured Kiloniellaceae bacterium
AGAGACAGGTGGTCGAGGCCGTCGAGGCAAAGGCGATAGCCGCGCGCGCGCAGGAAATCGCGCGCGAAGAAGAACAGGCTCATGTCGGCGATGACGTCGAACAACTGAAGTTCGACGATCATCTTGCCGCGCCCGGCCGTGTCGAGCGCGCGGTCGAATTTCAGGAAGGCCGGGGTCAGCACGGTCTGAATGTTGAGGTTGAGGCTGAACGGCTCGCTCTGGCTGATGTCCTCGCGCGCGAGATGGGCGAGGACGCGGGCATCGAGCATCCGGGTCAGATCCTGGAACAGCCAGCGGTTGCCGAGAATGTTGCGCTCCGGCAGCACGGCGTGCGCGAGGCCGGCGATCGAAACGAACAGCTCGTGGAAGGCGAGCTCGGGCGCCGCCTGATCGGCGAAGGCGCAGACCGGTTGCCGGATCATCATGCTCGAGAGGTCGGCCGTGCGGATCGCGCGCTTGAGCGCGGCGAGCTCGCCGGCATCGAGCGCCTCCTGATCGGAGGCGCCGCGACCGGGATGGTTGCTGGCGCCGCAGCTGCCGTCGTGCTCCTTGCGCGCCAGAGTCAGGGCCCGTCCGGCCTCGACCAGCTTCGGAAAGTCGTCCATCAACTCGAAGCGCGTGCACAGCAGTTCGGCCGCCGCCTCCGGGCCGTCGGCGAACAGGGGATCGTCGCTGAACAGCTTGCCGAGGGTCGCGAGCAGCCCGTCGATCTTGCCGAGTCCGCCGTGTTCGAGGACGACGATCATGTCGCCGTTGAACAGCCGGAAACGGGCCTGAACATAGCTGCCGCAGGCAATGTCCAGGCAGTGCGCCACGATCGTCATGTGATGATCGCGGCGATGATAGTCCTTGAGCCGGGACAGTTGAAGGTGGACGGCCTGGCGCGGGCTGTTCGACCGCTTGAGCCCCGCCAGGCATTCCAGCAGGGCGCGTTCTTCGTGGCTGGCCGAACTCTGGGAATCGCTCAAGTGGGCGGTCTCCTGACCTTGCAGTGCCGTGCGCTGGCGGGGCGGACGCGCCGCTTCTCGGCTGGCGCGGGGCTGGCGGCGCCGGAGTCACTCTAGTCGGCCAGGATTGAAACAGGGGTTAACGTTCCAGAATCCGACCCCGCCGGTCCCGGGGGGCGGCCGGGCCAGGCAGCTTCGGCGCCTACTCCCAGAGCCGTTCCGCGACCGGCCGGCGTTCGGCGCGGTGGCGCTGGATCGCCTCGCCCATGCTGCGGGCCTTGTCCTCGGGGGCGGGTCCCTGACTCAGCAGACTGTCGATGTGATGCCCCTGGTAGAGCAGCAGTCCCAGCTTGCGGCCGTCCGCGATCGCCTGGGCGCCGCTGCAGCGGCACAGGATGGTCCGCTCGCGCCCGAAGTTGGCCACCGCCTCGCGCAGTTGGCCGCCGCGCGGTCCGGCGAGGAAATCGCAAAGGTCCTGGTTCCACACCAGCTTGACCAGGTCGACGCCGAGCACGCCGCGATTGACCACGGGCAACGACAGGAAGTTGAGGCCGTCGAGGCAGATCCGATAGCCGAGCCCCTTGAGGAAGTCGCGCGCGAAGAAGTAGCGGTTGATGTCGCTGACGATGTCGACCAGCTGCAGCTCGACCACGGTGGTCGCCTTGCTGACCGCGTGCAGCGTCTGGTCGAAGCGCAGGAATTCGGGCGACAGCAGGGTCTCGATATTGAGATTGAGGCTGAAGGGGCTGCGCTGGCTGTCGCTGCGCTGTCGCGCCAGATGGGCCATGACCCGGCGGTCCAGAGTGCGCGTGAGCTCCTGGAACAGCCAGGGGTTGGCCAGAATGTCACGGTCGGGCAGCACCGCGCGCGCGAGGTCGCCGATCGACACGAAGAGCTCGTGGAAGATCGGCTTCGGCCCCTGCTGCGGCATGAGGGCGCAGACCGGTTGCCGGATCATCATGCTCGAGAGGTCGGCCTGCTCGATGGCCTGCTGCAGGGCGCCGAGCACCTTGGCGTCGAGCGGCCGGCGCCCCGCGCCGGCCGGGCCGTTTTCGGCCGCCTCCGCCTGGTCGCGGGCGCTCAGCAAGCCGGTCGCGGTCTCCGTCAGGGCTTCCCGCTCGCCAGGCAGATCGTAACGCTTGACCAGGAGATCGACCGCCCGGTCGCCGTCGCCGCCGATCAGGGGATCGTTGGCGAACAGGCGGCAGGTCTGCGCGACCGTCGCCTCGAGCCGCGCCGGGTCGCGCGGCGCGCAGATCAGCACGAGATCGCCGTTGAAGATTTCGAACAGGGCGCCGTCGAACTCGCCGCTCATCGGCGCCAGGCGGTAGGCGGCGGCTCGCCGGTGGTGCGCCTCGCGGTTGCAGGGCTGCAGGCGCGACAGCTCGACATGCAGCGCCCGGCGTGCCGTGCTCGATTTCGCCGTCGCCGAGAGATAGTCGAGCAGGGCCCGCTCCTGGCGGACGGCTGAATTGGCGGGCGCTGCGGCCATGGCTCGCTGGCGGGTCTCGCTGTCGGAGGCGCGAATGGTCAACAAAAGCTTATGGAAGTACGGTTGAGGAAAGATTAATCCCGCGATCGTCTGGGTTGGAGGCAGGGGCCTTTCGGCCCGCGGCCGCGGTCCCGCGGCCGCGGTCCCGCGCCGGCGGATTCC
>CAZDBC010000020.1:0-16713 GCA_964503295.1 uncultured Kiloniellaceae bacterium
AGGAGATAAAACGCGTGCCTATTTTTTGTGCAATCCGAGGCGAATCCTTAGTTCTCTAGGACTCCGCCGCACGGGCAAAGCGATAACCACAGACTTATCCACAGAATCCGTGGATAGAACGGCGGGCCTTGGATTAACCCTTGTTAACTTCAAAGACTTATCTCGGGTGTCTGGAACGGGCGCCCTTCGACCCCGGGCCGGCCCTCCGGCACGGCGGGTCGAGTTGACCGGCCGCCGCCGGCTTGGTTCAGTGCCGACATGACCAGACGCCCCGCCAAACGACGCAGGAACGACCCCTCCGCGGGCGGCAAGCGCGCGGCCATGGGCCCCGACGAGGGGCTCTGGCCGATGCCGCAGGCGCCCGGGCAGGCCGACGGCCTGGCCGAGGCGCCGGTGACCTTCCGCGCCGACCTCGCCCCGGAGGACGCCGGCGCGGGCGAGCCTGGCCGGCTGGCCGAGGGGGTCGCGGCGATCGAGGCGGCGGCCAGGACGCTGGGCAGCGGCCCCGGCGTCTATCGCATGCTCAACCGGCGCGGCGAGGCGCTCTACGTCGGCAAGGCGCGCAACCTGCAGCGGCGGGTCGCCTCCTACACACAGATCGCCAAGCTGCCCCGCCGGCTGCAGCGCATGGTCGCCGAGACCCGCCAGCTGGAGGTCGTGCAGACCCACACCGAGGTCGAGGCGCTGCTGCTCGAGAGCAACCTGATCAAGCGCCTGATGCCGCGCTACAATGTCCTGCTGCGCGACGACAAGTCGTTCCCCTACATCCTGCTGACCGGCGACCATCCGGTCCCGCAGATCGCCAAGCACCGCGGCGCCCAGACCCGGGAGGGCGACTACTTCGGCCCCTTCGCCTCGGCCGGGGCGGTCAATCGCACGATCACGGCGCTGGAGAAGGCCTTCCTGCTGCGTTCGTGCAGCGACGCGGTCTACGAGAGCCGCACCCGGCCGTGCCTGATGTACCAGATCAAGCGCTGCTCGGCGCCCTGCGTCGGGCGCATCGGCGAGGCAGACTACGGCCGCCTGGTGCAGCAGGCGCGCGCCTTCCTGACCGGCGGCTCGGGCGAGGTCCAGGCCCAGCTCGCGCGCGAAATGCAGGAGGCCTCGGACCGCCTCGACTTCGAGAGCGCGGCGCGCGCGCGCGACCGCATCCGCGCGCTGGCCCACATCCAGTCGCACCAGGACATCAACGTGGAGGGCATCGACGACGCCGACGTCATCGCCGCCCACCAGCAGGGCGGCCAGACCTGCGTGCAGATCTTCTTTTTCCGGGCCGGGCGCAACTACGGCAACCGCGCCTACTTCCCGAGCCACGACAAGGCGCTCGAGGAGGCCGACGTGCTCGCCGCCTTCGTCGCCCAGTTCTACGACAACAAGCCGGTGCCGGGGCTGGTGCTGCTAAGCCACAACCTGCCCGAGCAGGCGCTGATCGGCGAGGCCCTGAGCCACCGCGCCGGGCGCCGGATCCGGCTGCAGCGCCCCCAGCGCGGCGACAAGCGCAAGCTGGTCGACAACGCCCTGGCCAACGCGCGCGACGCCCTCGCCCGGCGGCTCGCGGAAAGCGGCAGCCAGCGCCGCCTGCTCGAGCGCCTGGCCGAGATCTTCGGCCTGGAGGGCGCACCGGAGCGCATCGAGGTCTACGACAATAGCCACATCCAGGGCGGCAACGCCTACGGCGCCATGATCGTCGCCGGGCCCGAGGGCTTCCGCAAGGCCGCCTACCGCAAGTTCCTGATCCGCGGCGCCCGGCCCGCCGCGCCGGCGCCGGAAGCCACCGCGGGCGACGGGCCGGCCGGCTTCAGCGCCGGCGACGACTACGCCATGATGCGCGAGGTCCTGCAGCGCCGCTTCGGGCGCGCCCTGCGGGAAGATCCGGAGCGCAGCGGCGAGCAGTGGCCCGACCTGGTGCTGATCGACGGCGGCCGCGGCCAGCTCGCGGTCGCCCGCGAGGTGCTGGCCGACCTCGGCCTGAGCGACATTCCGGTCGCGGCGATCGCCAAGGGGCCCGAGCGCAACGCCGGGCGCGAGCGCATCTTCCTGCCCGACCGGCCGGCGCTGCTGCTCGAGCCGCGCGACCCGGCGCTCTATCTGCTGCAGCGGCTGCGCGACGAGGCCCACCGCTTCGCCATCGGCAGCCATCGCAGCGGGCGCGGCAAGGCGCGGCTGACCTCGGCGCTGGACGAGATTCCGGGCATCGGCGCCAAGCGCAAGAAGGCGCTGCTGCTGCACTTCGGCTCGGCGCGGGCGGTTGCGCGCGCGGGCCTCAGCGACCTGCGCGGCGTCGAGGGCATTTCCGACGCGGTGGCGCGCCGGATCTACGACCATTTTCACGGCGGGGCCTGAGCGTGGCGCCACGACAGCGGCGGGGCGGAGCGCACGTGCGGCGGAAAGCCCCTGCGGGCGCCGCGCCGGCTGTGCTAGAACAGGCGCGTTCGACCGCCGACCACCGACCGAGACGACCAGCACAACCGACTTTTCACGCCGCGACCGCAGCGGGCCGACCATGACATCCCTGCCCAACCTCCTCACCCTGTCCCGCATCGCCGCCATCCCGCTTCTCGTGGCCATGATCTACTGGGAGAGCGACCTGCTGCGCTGGCTGGCGCTGGTGGTCTACGTGGTGGCCTGCGTCACCGACTACCTGGACGGCTATCTCGCCCGGCACATGAACCTGGTCTCGGCCATCGGCCGCTTTCTCGACCCGATCGCCGACAAGCTGCTGGTCGCGGCGCTGATCGTCATGCTGGTGGCGACCAGCCAGATCAGCGGGCTGTCGGTGATCCCGGCGATCATCATCCTGTGCCGGGAGATCCTGGTCTCCGGGCTGCGCGAATATCTCGCCGAGATCCAAGTGCCGATGCCGGTCAGCCAGCTGGCCAAGTGGAAGACGCTGATCCAGATGCTCGCGCTGGGCTTCCTGATCATCGGCCCGAGCGGCCCGGCCTGGCTGGCGCTGGTCGGCGACGTCGGCCTGTGGCTGGCCGCGGCGCTGACCCTGATCACCGGCTACGACTACCTGTCGCGCGGTCTCAAGCATATGATGGAGGAAACGCCGGGCGGTTGACTTTGCCGGCGGCGGCCCCTTCTAAGAGTTGGACTAGGTGGACCCCGGGCGCGCGCCGGGGCGAGGGTGGACATGGCATCGGCGACCAAGATCTTCGGCCTGGCCGGCTGGAGCGGCAGCGGCAAGACCACGCTGCTGCGCCGGCTGATTCCCGAGCTGGTCGGGCGCGGCCTGCGCGTGTCGACCATCAAGCACGCCCACCACAGCTTCGACATCGACCAGCCGGGCAAGGATTCCTGGGAACACCGCCAGGCGGGGGCAACCGAGGTGGCGATCTCCTCGGCCAACCGCTGGGCGCTGATGCACGAGCTGCGCGGCGCGCCCGAGCCTCGGCCCGAGGAGTTGCTGCGCCGCATGTCGCCGGTCGACCTGGTCCTGATCGAGGGCTTCAAGCACGAACCGCACCCCAAGCTGGAGGTGCACCGCCCGGCGCTGGGCAAGCCGCTGCTCGCCGCCGAGGACCCCGAGGTGGTCGCGGTCGCGAGCGACGCGCCGATCGACGGCCTCGCCCTGCCCCGCCTCGAGCTCGACGACATACCGGCGATCGCCGATTTCGTGATCGACCACTGCGGGCTGGCGCCGACCTCGGAGTCCGGCCGGGCGGCGGGCTGAGGACGGCATGGCACAGCTCAGCGACGACTGCTTCGCCCACGGCGGCCGGCTGATGCGGGTCGAAGAGGCGCTCGCCCTGCTCGCCGAGAAGCTGGTGCGCGTGACCGACCGCGAGGAGGTGCCCCTGGCCGAGGCGCTGGGCCGCGTACTGGTCGAGGACCTCTACGCGCCGCAGGCGGTGCCGCCGCACGACAACTCGGCGGTGGACGGCTTCGCGGTCCACTTCGACGACCTGGATCCCGAGAAGGAGACTCGCCTGCCGATTGCCGGGCGCCTGGCCGCCGGCCACGACGGCGCACTGGCGGCGCCGCGCGGCACCGCGGTGCGCATCTTCACCGGCGCACCCATGCCGGCCGGGCCCGACACCGTCATGATGCAGGAGGACTGCCGGATCGAGGGCGACAGCGTCATCATCAGCCCGGGCATCAAGCGCGGCGCCAACCGGCGCCTGGCCGGCGAGGACCTGGCGGCCGGCGCGCGCGCCCTGCGCCGCGGCCTGCGCCTGCGTGCCCAGGACCTGGGCCAGGCGGCGGCCATCGGCCGGCGCAGCCTGCCGGTCTCGGCGCGCCTGCGCGTCGCGCTCTTTTCCACCGGCGACGAGCTGCGCGAGCCCGGCGAGCCGCTCGCGCCCGGCCAGATCTACGATTCCAACCGCTATACCCTGACCGGCCTGCTGGCCGGCCTGGGCTGCCGCGTCGGCGACCTCGGCATCCTGCCTGACCGGGCGGCGGAGATCGAGGCGCCCCTGGCCGAGGCGGCGGCCGGCCACGACCTGATCCTGACCTCGGGCGGGGTCTCGGTCGGCGAGGAGGACCACGTCAAGCAGGCGGTCGAGCGGCTTGGCCGGCTGCACGCCTGGCGGCTGGCGATCAAGCCGGGCCGGCCGATCGCCCTCGGCCAGGTCGGGCGGGTGCCCTTCGTCGGCCTGCCCGGCAACCCGGTCGCGGTCATGGTGACGTTCCTGACCGTGGTGCGCCCGGCGATCCTGCGCCTGATGGGCGGCGAGACGCCGCCGCCGCACACCTTCCCGGTGCGCGCCGACTTCGCCCACCGCAAGAAGAAGGAACGCCGCGAGTGGGTGCGCGCGCGCCTGCAACCCGATGGCGAGGGGCGCTGGGCCGCGGTCAAGTTCCCGCGCGAGGGCGCCGGCATCCTCTCCTCGCTGGTCGAATCCGACGGCCTGGTCGAGCTGCCCGAGGACTTGACCCGCCTTGAGCCCGGCACGATGGTGAATTTCCTGCCGTTCAGCGAGGTGACCGCATGAAGCTGCTCTACTTCGCCTGGTTGAAGACCAAGACCGGCATGGCCGAGGAAGAGGTGAGCCCGCCGCCCGAGGTGACCACGGTCGGCGAGCTGTTGACTTGGCTGCGCGGCCGCGGGCCGGGCCACGCCGCGGCGCTGGAGGATGCCAACGCGCTGCGCGTCGCGGTCAACCAGGAGTACGCCGACGACCACGACCCCGTCGGGCCGGACGACGAGGTGGCGCTGTTTCCGCCGGTAACCGGCGGCTGAGCGACGCGAGGGACAACGGGCCATGATCAAGGTGCAGCGCGAGAGCTTCGACGTCGGCGCCGAACTGGCCAGCCTGACCGCCGGCAACCACCGCATCGGCGGGGTCGGCCTGTTCGTCGGGCTGGTGCGCGACATGGTCGGCGAGGATGACGCCACGGTCAGCGCCATGACCCTGGAGCACTACCCGGGCATGACCGAGAAGATGCTGGCGCGCATCGAGGCCGAGGCCAACGCGCGCTGGCCGCTCGAGACGAGCCTGATCGTGCACCGCTACGGCCGCCTGGAGCCGGGCGAGCCGATCGTGCTGGTGGCGACCGCCAGCGCCCACCGCACGGCGGCGCTGGAAAGCTGCCAGTTCCTGATCGACTGGCTGAAGACCAAGGCGCCCTTCTGGAAACTGGAAGAGACGGAGGCCGGCGCGAAGTGGGTCGACGCGCGCGACAGCGACGAGACCGCGGCGGCGCGCTGGCACGCGGAGGATGCGCCCGCGGCGGGACGCAAGCGGGCGGGCTGAGCCAGCCATGAGCAAAGCCTTCACGAAGGAGACCGACGCGGCGCCGGAGGACGAGGCGCTGGACGAGGTCGAGACGCCTGCCGTGCCCGCCGGCGCCAAGAACTACATCACGCCGGCGGGCCGCGATCGTTTGGCCGAGGAGCTGCGCCGTCTGCTGCGCGAGGAGCGCCCCAAGGTGGTCGAGGTCGTTTCCTGGGCGGCGGGGAACGGCGACCGCTCGGAGAACGGCGACTACATCTACGGCAAGAAGCGCCTGCGCGAGATCGACCGGCGCATCCGCTTCCTGACCAAGCGCATCGAGAGCCTGGAGGTGGTCGACCAGACCCGCCAGACCCGGCGCGACCAGGTGTTCTTCGGCGCCACGGTGACCTACGCCGACGGCAAGGGCGAGGAACGGACCGTGCGCATCGTCGGCATCGACGAGGCGCGCCACGAGCTGGGCGAGGTCAGTTGGATCTCGCCGGTCGCGCGCGCCCTGCACAAGGCGCGCGAGGGCGACCTGGTCAAGCTGCGCACGCCGACCGGCATCGAGGAGATCGAGGTGCTGGAGATCAGCTATCCCGAGTCATGACCGCGCGCCGCGAAGGCCGTTCCCGCAGTGGTGGAGGGCCCGCGCCATGATCCGGCGCATGCTGCGCTTCGGCCTGATCTTCTTCGTGGTTGCCATGCTGACCCCCGTGCTGGTGCGCTCGGCCAGCCACGACTGGGACTATCCGCGCTGGCACGAGGCCTCGCGCGCGCCGATTGGCCTCGCGCCGGCGCCGGTCGAGGAGCCGCGTGCGGTGATCCAGGTCTACGCCGCGCGCACCTACGGCTGGCGCGGCCTCTTCGCGGTGCACAGCTGGCTCGTCACCAAGGAGGCGGGCGCGGCTAACTACCGGCGCTTCGACGTGATCGGCTGGGGCGGCGGGCGCAAGTTGCGCGAGAACTACGGCGCGCCTGACGGCAAGTGGTACGGCAACACGCCCGAACTGCTGCTCGACCTGCGCGGGCCCGAGGTGGCGCGGCTGCTCCCCGCAGTGCACGCGGCGATCGCGGACTATCCCTGGCCGCGCAGCTACCGCACCTTTCCCGGCCCGAACAGCAACAGCTTCACCGCCCATGTCGCGCGCAGCGTGCCCGCGCTCGGCCTCGACCTGCCGCCGACCGCGATCGGCAAGGACTACCGCCCGCTCGCCGACCCGCTCGGCCGGCCGCCGAGCGGCCGCGGCTTGCAGCTCTCGCTTGGCGGTCTGGCCGGCGTGATCGTCTCGCCGGTCGAGGGGCTGGAGATCAACCTGCTCGGCCTTTCGGCCGGCCTCGACCCCACCGGCCTCGCACTACGCCTGCCCGCCTGGGGCCGGGTCGGCGCTGCGGCGGCGACGGCGGCCGGCGGCTGAGCCAGCGGCGCGGGCCGCGTTCAGGTCACCGTGAACCCGCAATTTTGCCGCTATACAGCGCGCAGCCATCCTGTCAGCCTTGGTCCCGAAGCTGAAGAAGCCGGACCACGGCCAGGCAAACGTCGACTGAACAGGAGAGGAAAAGCGATCATGCGACTTGCGAAGGGTACTCTGCTGGCCGCCGGGGCGGTGGCGATCGCGGCCGGCGCAGCGCTGGCGGCAGAGCCGGACGCGGCGATCAAGTACCGCCAGAACATTATGAAGGCCCAGGGCGGCCACATCAGCGCGGTGGCGGCGATCCTCAAGGGCGAGATCGAGCAGACCGAAGCCCTGGCGCCCCATGCGCGCGGGCTGTACCTGAGCGCGACCACGGCGCTCGAGGCCTTCCGCCAGAACACCGACGGCCAGGGCAGCGTCGAGACCGACGCGGAGGCGAGCATCTGGTCGAACTGGTCGGACTTCGAATCGAAGGCGAACGACCTGGTCGAGGCCACTCGCCGGCTGGCCGAGGCGGCCGAGGCCGGCGACGCGAGCGGCGAGCACCTCCAGGCGGTCGGCCAGGCCTGCAAGGCCTGCCACGACGAGCACCGCAGCGACTGAGCGCGGCCGCCGGTGCCGGCTCCCGGGCCGGCCCTTGCGCCCGGTCGCCAGGCTCGTTGTCTGGGTTTTTCCCGTCCCGGTCAGAGCGCGAAGCCGCCGACCACGCCGGCCGCGATTACCACCGCCCAGGCGGGCAGCCGCCATGCCAACAGGGCAACGAAGGCCGCGGCAGTGATGGCCATGGCGGCCGGAGAGGTCACGCCCTCGGCGAAGACAGGGTCGTAGAGCGCCGCCGCCAGCAGCCCGACGACCGCGGCATTGGTGCCAAGGAGCGCGCGCTGCGCCAGCGGCGCCGCGCGCAGCCGGTCCCAGAAAGGCAGCGCCGCGACGATGAGCAGCGCCGACGGCAGGTAGATCGCAAGCAGCGCCACCGCCGCGCCCAGCACGCCGGCCGGCGGCGTCTGCTGCACCGTGCCCAGATAGGCGGCAAAGGAAAACAGCGGGCCTGGCACCGCCTGCGCCGCGCCGTAGCCGGCCAGGAAGGCCTCGCGGCCGACCAGCCCGGTCTCCACCACCTCGGCCTGCAGCAGCGGCAGCACCACATGCCCGCCGCCGAACACCAGCGCGCCCGCGCGGTAGAAGCTGTCGACCGTCGTCGCGAGACCGCTCCCGCTCGCCGCCGAGAGCAGCGGCAGCAGGACCAGAAGCGCGAAGAAGATCGCAAGGCACGCCATGGCGGCGCGCCGGCCGACGGGCACGGCCAGGACTTCGTGGGCGCCGTCGTCACCGGCCGCCGGGCGCAGCCAGGCGAGGCCCGCCAGACCCCCGAGCAGGATGACGGAGACCTGCCCGAGCGCGGTCGGGACCAGCATGGCGAGGCTCATGCCCCCGGCGGCCATGGTCGCGCGCGCCCGGTCGGGCGCGAGGCTGCGTGCCATGCCCAGCACGGCGTGCGCGACCACCGCGACGGCGGCGGCCTTGAGCCCTTGAATCCAGCCCGTGCCGGCCTCGGCGCCGAGAAGCGCGGCGCCGTAGGCGAAGGCGACGAGCAGGATCGCCGAGGGCAGCGTGAAGGCCGTCCAGGCGGCGAACATCCCGGCGGTGCCGGCGCGCTGCAGGCCGATCGCCATGCCGACCTGACTGGAGGCCGGGCCGGGCAGGAACTGGCAGAGCGCGACCAGGTCGGCATAGGCGCGCTCGCCAAGCCAGTGCCGGCGCACCACGAAGGCGTCGCGGAAGTAGCCGAGATGGGCGACGGGCCCGCCGAACGAGGTCAACCCGAGCCCGAGGAAGACGCGGAAGACCTCGAAGGCGGGGCCGCGACCGCTCGTCTCAGGCTCCACCGTCCCGGTCGCGTTCACCGCCCGGCCCCGGCGCGCTTTGTCTCGGCTCCGTCATGAGTTCCCCGAACAGTTCGCGCGCCTTCTCGCGGGCAATCGCCAGCGCCTCGCGCCCCATCGGCGTCGCCCGGTAGAGCCGGCGCACCGCGCGGCCGACCCGCCGCTCCTCCGAGACCAGATAGCCACGCGCCTCCATCGCGCGCAGCATGGGATAGAGCGTGCCCGGGCTGAGCCGGTAGCCGTGCCGCGCCAACTCCTCGATCATCCACTGGCCGTAGAGCTCGCCCTCGGCCGCGTGGTGAAGGACGTGCAGTCTGACGAACCCGCTGAGCAGCTCTTGATGTTCCATGTTCCACCGCGATCCCGCCCCCAATCGACGTTATCGTCTTTCGACGTCGGGGCTCGAGGCTAGACTCGCGCGTGCGCGAGTCAAGCGGCGCGGCCAGGGCTCGTGTCCGGCACCGACGCCCGCGACAAGCGAACCTACGCGAGCGGGCGCAAGACCCGACGACGCGCGCGCTCAGACCTGTGTGACCAGGTACCAGACGACAGCGGTGGCGAGCGCGAGCGCGACGGCGGCGCGCCACAGCGGCGCGCGCTCCTGGCGCGGCGCCGGCCCCTGCCAGCGCTTGTAGCCGGTGATCATGGGCACGAGCAGGTTGTCGCCCTGGAACAGGTAGAAGACGATCGCGCCCACGTGCAGCGCGACCAGCGCGAGCAGGATGTTGACGTTGGCGCGGTGCAGGCCGGTCAGCCAGTCCGACGTCTCTTTGGAGACCAGATGAGCGAGCGGCCCTTCGGTGAAGATGTCGTCGTTGGCGAAGAGGCCGAGGCCCGCTTGCACGGCCACAAACAGAAGCAGCGCAATGACCGACCAGCCGCCGGCCGCGTTGTGGCCCAGCGTGCGCTCGTGATCCCCGGTCATGGCCTGCTTCAGGTGCCGGGCCGCGGCGCGCGGCGCGGCGACGAAGTCGGCGAAACGCGCCGTACGGCTGCCCACGACGCCCCAGGCGAGGCGGAACAGCACCAGGGTCAGGGCGACGTAGCCGGCCTGCAGGTGCAGCCCGATCGGGCCGAACTCGCCGGTGTACCAGGACACGCAGAGCGTGCTGACCAATGCCCAGTGGAACAGGCGCGTCGGCAGGTCCCAGGCCGGGACCTTGTGCGTCTGTCCCTCCTGCTGCGCTTCATCCATTGCAAAACTCCTCAGAATCCTTGCCACCCGGCGCTGCCCAGCCGGCGCTGCCCAGCCGGCGCTGCATGGTACGGGCGCCAGCGGGCCTTGGGAACGTAAAGGGGCCCGCACCACAGTTGGGGAACCATTTGGGCCCGCGATCTGTTCGCTACCGTGTGAACGCGGTGCGAGCGAACGGGAGGTGACGGGTCAGCTGCAAGCCCGACCATGGCGGGAACAGAGCGAAAAAAGCGGGATGGACGACAGCGCGCAAAACCGCCAAGGCCTGCTGCGCGAGCTGCAGCAGCAGGTGAAGAATCTTCTCGCCAGTGTTCGCAGCCTCTCCGTCCAGACCATTGCGGACAGCCGCGATCTGGACGAGTTCGAGCAGGCCTTCGAGGGCCGGCTCGCTGCGCTGGCGCGCACGCAGAACCTTTTGATCGGCCCCGAGTACAACCGGCTCGACCTCACCGAGCTGGTGCTCGAAGAGCTGCTCGCCCATGCCGCCCGGCCGGACGGCCACGTCGAGGTCGAGGGGCCCGACCTGGCAATCAAGGGACGCGCGGCGCAGACCCTGAGCCTCGCCATTCACGAGCTGGCCACCAACGCCGTCAAGTTCGGCGCGCTGAGCAGCGCGGAGGGCCGAATTTCGGTGTGCTGGCGGGTCGAGCGGCGTGGCGACGGTCCGCACCTGGTGTTCGAGTGGCGCGAGCAGGGGGCCGAGCTCGACGGGGAACCGCCAATCGACGGCTTCAGCCGGCGCCTGATCGAACGAACGCTGCCCTACGAGCTGGGCGCGCGCAGCCGCCTGGAGTTTCCGCGCGCCGGCTGCCACTGCATTCTGGAGATTCCCTTCGAGGGCAACATCGAATTGCTGGACTCCCGCTCTGCATGGCGCGAGGAGGACGAGACATGACCGAGCGAGAGAAGCTGGCCGGCCGCCGCATTCTCGTCGTCGAGGACGAGTACCGCGTCGCGGGCGACGTCGAGGACACGATACGCGCGCTCGGCGGCGACGTCGTCGAACCTTGCGCTGGCACGGCCCAGGCGCGCCGGCAGATCGCCGAAACGCGGCCGGACGGGGCGATTTTGGATCTCAACCTCAAGGGGTTTCCGGTCGCACCCCTGGCCTGGGAACTCGACAGGGCGGCTGTCCCCATTCTCTACCACACGGGCTATGACACCACGCCGGCCCTGGAACAACTTCCGGAGGGCCGGCTGCTGGTCAAACCCCTGACGCCGGACAGGCTGCGGGAGGAATTGCTGCGCAGTTTCGCCGGCCCGGGTCGGGACGCGTGACCATGGTCGGCGATGACGCGACGGGCTGGCGCGATCGGCTCTATCGAAAGCTCAGCCTGGTCAGCTCGCTGTCGCGCCAGGAGTTCGCCCAGACCGAGGCCCTGATCGAGAACCGCCGCGCCTTTCGCCGCGACGAGATCATCGAGGCGCCGGGCTACATGGGCGTGGTGCGGGACGGCTGGTGCTATCGCTACCGGCTGCTCGCCGACGGCCGCCGCAGCGTCTTCAACTTCTGGCTGCCCGGCGACATCTTCAGGCTCACGCCCATTAAACCCGGCCTGAAGTCCAGCGTTTCAGCGGTCGGCGAGGCCGAACTGGTGATGATCGCCGACGGCGACTTCCAGGGTCTCTGCGCGGCGAGCCCGGCCCTGGCCGACGCCTTCCACGCCCACGAGCGGCTCGACGCGCTGCTGCTCGGCAACCAGGTGCTGCGCCTGAGCCGGCTAACCGCCTACGAACGCGTCATCCACCTGTTGCTCGAGCTGTGGGACCGGCTGAACCTGGTCGGCCTGGCCGGCCCCGACCACAGCTTCGAGATGCCGGTTCCCCACACCATGCTCGCCGACATGCTGGGCCTCAGCAACGTGCACATCAGCCGCACCTTCACGCGCCTGCGCGAAGAGGGTCTCGTGGAAAGCCGCCGCGGCCAGGTCGTGCTGCGGGATCCGGCCACGCTGATCGAGATCGTCGAGTACGATCCGCTGCGCAACTGGCTGCCGAACGGACCCCCGGCGCCCGCCGGCAACACAGACTGAGGACGGCGCGCGCCAGGCCGCGGCGGCGCTGCTCAGGCCGCGCTGGCGCTGGCCGAAGCGGTCAGGTCGTGCGGGCGCCGGACCTCCTCGTCGTAGGCGGTCAGGAGCTCGCGGGTGATCTCGCCCGGCGTGAAGCTGTAGCCGTCGATCTCGCGAACCGGCGTCACCTCGACAGCGGTGCCGGTCAGGAAGACCTCGTCGGTCCGGCCCAGCTCCTCGGGCATGATCGCCCGCTCGATCACTTCGTAGCCGCGCTGCCTGGCCAGCTCGATCACCGTGCGCCGGGTGATGCCGTCGAGGAAGCAGTCCGGCGTCGGCGTGTGCAGCTTGCCGTCCTGCACCAGGAAGATGTTGGCCCCGGTCGCCTCGGCGATGCGGCCGCGGTAGTCGAGCATCAGGGCGTCGCTGTAGCCGGCCGCCTCGGCCTTGTGCTTGGCCAGGGTGCAAATCATGTAGAGCCCGGCCGCCTTCGATTTGGTCGGCGCGGTGTCGGGCGCCGGCCGGCGCCAGTCGGCGACCTGCATGCGGATGCCCTTGAGACGCGCCTCCGGCGAGAAGTAGGCCGGCCACTCCCAGGTCGCGATGGCGACGTTGGTGCGGGTGTTCTGCGCCGAGACGCCCATCATCTCGCTGCCGCGCCAGGCGATCGGGCGGACGTAGCCGTCGCCGATGCCGTTGGCCTCAACCAGCGCCTCGGTGGCGGCGTCGATCTCGGCCACGCTGTAGGGCATCTCCATGCCGAGGATATGGGCCGAGGTCTCCAGGCGCTCGTGGTGCTCGGTCATCTTGAACACCCGGCCGCCGTAGACGCGCTCGCCCTCGAACACGGCGCTGGCATAGTGCAGGGCGTGGCTCAGCACGTGCAGCTTGGCCTCGCGCCAGGGGATCATCTCGCCGTTCAGCCAGATCAGGCCGTCGCGGTCGTCGAACGGTATCATCGCCATGTCGTTTCCACCCTTGTTCCCTTACCTTGGCCGCGCCGACAGCGGCTCACGCGCCACCGCACGGCCAACCCCCAAGCATGGTGCCAGAAAGCCAACCCGGCCGACCAGGGTCTCGCGGCAGAAATTTACGTCCGGGCGCCGAGGTTCGACAGAAATTAACGTTAACCCAAGCCCTGGAGAAATTTTAGAACCCGCAAAACCGAGTTGCGCGGTGTAACAGAAGCAAGGCATATATGTCAACATGGCTGACGTAAAAACCGGACCCAATCCGCTGTTCCTGCGCGAGGAGGAGCTGCGCCAGGCGATGGAGCTGCTGTTCTTCGCCTACCGCGACTTCACCGGCGAACCGGACCAGATCCTGGCCCGCTACGGCTTCGGCCGCGCCCACCACCGGGTGATCTACTTCGTCGGCCGCCATCCCGGCATGGCGGTCAGCGAGCTGCTCGCCATCCTCAAGATCACCAAGCAGAGCCTGTCGCGCGTGCTCGGCCAGCTCGTGCGCGAGGGCTTCATCGTGCAGAAGCCGGGCGCGCAGGACCGGCGGCGGCGCCTGCTCGAGCTGACCGAGAAGGGCCGCGCGCTGGAGCAGGAGCTGATCGAGAAGCAGCGTCAGCGCATCGCGCGCGCCTACCGGGCCGCCGGCGCCGACCGGGTCGAGGGCTTCCGCACCGTGCTGCTCAACATGATCGACGAGGCCGACCGGGCGCGCTTCGAGCGGCCCGAGGCGTCGGTCGGGCTGACCGCGATGCGCCGCTAGGGCCGGCCCCCGCGCGCCTAGGCGCACCCGTCCCCGACGACTATACTCGCAGGCCCATGACCCGGGAGCCGGCCCACATACTGGTCGTCGACGACGACACCCGCCTGCGCCAGCTGCTCAGCAAGTATCTGGGCGAACAGGGCTACCGCGTGACCACCGCGGGCGAGGCGGCCGACGCGCGCGCGCGCATGGCCGGAATGCGCTTCGACCTTCTGGTGCTCGACATCATGATGCCGGGCGAGAACGGCCTGTCGCTGTGCGATTCCCTGCGCAGCGACAAGCGCCTGCCGGTTCTGCTCCTGTCGGCGATGAACGAGCCCGGCGACCGCATCGCCGGCTTCGAGGTCGGCGCCGACGACTATCTGACCAAGCCGTTCGAGCCGCGCGAGCTGGTGCTGCGCATCGAGGCGATCCTGCGCCGCACCCACAGCGAGCTGCCGCGCCCGCCCCGGCAGGTCGAGTTCGGCGCCTACAGCTTCGACCTGGGCCGGGCCGAGCTGCGCCGCGACGGCGAGTTCGTCCGACTGACCTCGGCCGAGGCCGCGCTTTTGAAGGCGCTCGCCGAGCAGGCCGGCGAACCGGTTGCGCGCGACGACCTGACCGAACGCCAGAAGCACGTGGCCGGGTCGGCGCGCACCATCGACGTTCAAATGACGCGCCTGCGCCGCAAGATCGAGCCCGATCCCAAGTATCCGCGCTATCTGCAGACGGTGCGCGGGGTCGGCTACGTGCTGGTCCCCGACCGCACGGTCACCGGAGAGCTGCCGTGAGCGCCGGGCACAGCCTTTCCGGCCGCCGGCCCGCCCGCGGCGATACGGCGACGCAGAGCGAGACGGCGCGCAGCGACGCCGGGGTGATGCCGCGGCGCTTCAAGGACCGCTTCCTGCCACGCTCGCTGCTCGGCCGCTCGCTGTTGATCATCGTGACGCCGTTGATCCTGGTGCAGCTCGTCACCGGCTGGGTGTTCTACGACCGCCACTACGACACCATCACCAAGCGCCTGGCCCAGGGCCTGGCCGGCGACGTCGCCACGGTCATCTCGATGATCGGCCGGGTCGACAGCGGCGAGGAGCGCGGCGAGATCCTGCGCGAGGCGCAGGTCACCATGTGGCTCAACCTGAGCTACGAGACAGGCGGCGAGCTGCCGCCGGGGGCGGTTCCGGAGCGCAACAGCATTCTCGACCGCAAGCTGGTCGACTCCCTGGAGGAACGCCTCGCCTACTCGTTCATGATCTACCGGCACCGCAGCAACGAGCGGGTGCAGATCGACGTCGAGCTGGCCGACGGCCTGCTCACCGTGCTGGTGCCGCAGGAGCGCCTGTTCTCCTCGACCACCTATCTCTTCGTGTTCTGGATGATCGGCACCTCCTGCCTGGTCGCGGGCATCGCGGTCCTGTTCATGCGCAACCAGGTGCGCCCGATCCAGCGTCTGGCCAAGGCGGCCGAGCTGTTCGGCAAGGGGCAGGACGTCACCCGCTTCAAGCCCGAAGGCGCGACCGAGGTGCGCCAGGCGGGCAGCGCCTTCCTGCAGATGAAGCAGCGCATCAACCGGCAGATCCAGCAGCGCACAGACATGCTGGCCGGGGTCAGCCACGACCTGCGTACGCCGCTCACGCGCATGAAGCTGCAGCTCGCCATGCTGAGGAACTCGCCCGACGTCGAGAACCTGCAGTCGGACGTCGCCGAGATGGAGCGCATGCTGGAGGGCTATCTCGCCTTCGCCCGGGGCGAAGGCACCGAGCAGCCCGCCCCGGTCGCGCTCGGCGCCCTGCTCAAGGACGTGGTCGGCCAGATGACGCGCGATGGCGGCGTGATCGACCTGCACGTCGAGGAGGACATGGAGCTGCCGCTGCGCCGCGAAGCGATTCGGCGTTGCCTCAGCAACCTGATCGGCAACGCGCGCAGCTACGGCGACCAGGTGGCGATCCGTGCCGGCCGCCGCGGGCAGCACTACGAGATCACCATCGACGACGACGGCCCCGGCATCCCCGAGACGGAGCGCGAGGAGGTCTTCAAGCCCTTCTTCCGGCGCGAGCGCTCGCGCAATCCCTCGACCGGCGGCATCGGTCTCGGCTTGACCATCGCGCGCGACGTGGTACGCAATCACGGAGGCGACATCCTGCTCGAGGACGCGCCCGCCGGCGGCCTGCGTGCGCGTGTGCGCCTGCCGCTCTAGTCGTTCTCGCCGTCCGCCGCCGCTTCGTCCTCCACCGATTCTCGTCTGCCGGAGATCCAATCCGATGCCGCTTCGCCTGCCATGACCAGCTCCAACGGCACCACCGAGCGCGTCGAGGGTCCGGGGCTCGGGCGCATCGTCCTGACCGTCTTCCTGCCCTTTGCGGGCGGCTATTTCCTCTCGTACCTCTACCGCTCGGTAAACGCGATCATCGCGCCGCAACTGGTCGCCGACGTCGGCCTCTCGGCCGGCGACCTCGGGCTGCTGACGGCGGTCTACTTTTTGACCTTCGCCGCCTTTCAGATTCCCCTCGGCCTGCTGCTCGACCGCTTCGGGCCGCGCAAGGTGCAGTCCTGCCTCCTGCTGGTCGCAGCGCTCGGCAAGCTGTACACCCCGGGGGGCCAGCGTGGCGTGTTTGTCAGCGACGATGGCGGTGCAAGCTGGCGCAACACGCTGCCCGGTGAAGGTTTTACCGGGGCGGTTGATCTGGTCATGCACCCGGCCAACCCGGACATCGTCTATGCCGCAACCTGGGAGCGCCGGCGCACGCCGTGGGAGTTCACCGAAGGCGGTAACGGTTCCGGCATCTGGCGCTCCGATGATGGCGGTGAGAGCTGGACCCGTCTGGATGACCGCGCCGGCAGTGG
>CAZDBC010000021.1:0-16439 GCA_964503295.1 uncultured Kiloniellaceae bacterium
TCGGCGATCACCATGGCGACGATCTCGCCGACATGGCGCACCTTGCCCTCGGCGATCACCGGGTGCTTGGGATTGCGGTGCGGATTGCCCTCGCGGTCGGTCACGACCCAGCCGCAGATCAGCCCGCCGACGTTGTCCGCGGCGGTATCCTCGCCGGTGAAGACGGCGATCACGCCGGGCGCCTGCTTGGCCTCGCTCGTCTCGATCCGGTTGATCTTCGCGTGGGCGTGCGGCGAGCGCAGGAAACAGGCATAGACCTGCCCGACGCGGTTGAAGTCGTCGGTGTAGCGCCCCTTGCCGGTCAGGAAGCGCTTGTCCTCCTTGCGCCGAACGGCGGCGCCGATGCCGGAGCCTTCCATTACCTTAGCCATCTCGTCAGCCTCCCAACTGGCCGGATGCGGCCTGTATCGCCTTGACGATGTTGTGGTAGCCGGTGCAGCGGCAGATGTTGCCCTCCAGCCACTCCCGGATCTCGGTCTCGCTCGGCTTGGGGTTGTGGTTCAGCAGGTCGACCGCGCTCATCACCATGCCCGGGGTGCAGAAGCCGCACTGCAGTCCGTGGTGCTCCTTGAAGGCGGCCTGCATGGGGTGCAGCTCGCCGTCCTTGGCCAGCCCCTCGATGGTGGTCACCTCGCCGCCGTCAGCCTGCAGCGCGAGCAGGGTGCAGGCCTTGACCGACTGGCCATCGAGGTGGACGACGCAGGCGCCGCACTGGCTGGTGTCGCAGCCGACGTGGGTTCCCGTGAGATGTAATTGGTCGCGCAGGAACTGGACCAGCAGCGTGCGGGCCTCGACCTCGCCGCCGACCTCGCGTCCGTTCACGCGCATCGAAACCTGTGGCATTGACTCCTCCCTTGCAACCTGGCGCCCGGGACACCGGGGCGACCCCCTCGCCCGTCCGCGCGCACGACGCTCTTTTCGGCGCCTGCCGCGGGCGGGCCGCATCTCTTTACCACGCGTCCGCCGAAAAGACGATGGCCGAAGGTGCGACAATCGCAGGCGGCGTTCGGCCCGCGCCCGCCGCCGCGGCCTAGCGGTAGAACAGCTCGACCAGGAACAGCGGAATGGACGGGATATAGGTGACCATAATCAGGGTGGCCAGCAGCACACCAACGAAATAGACGTTCACCTTCGAGACGTCCCAGACGTTCTCCTTGGCCACCGAGCAGGCGGTGATCAGGACGCTGGCGACCGGCGGGGTCTGCTGGCCGATGCCGAGGTTCAGGGTCACCACCAGCCCGAAGTGGATGGGGTCGATGCCGACCTGGTTGACCAGCGGCATGACCACCGGCACGACCAGGATGATCGCCGCCGCCGAGTGCAGAAAGAGGCCGATCACCAGGAAGAAGAGGTTGAGCAGCATCAACACGAACACCGGGTCGTCGGTGATGCTGGTGATCCGCGCGGCGAGCTGCTGCGGCACCTGCTGTTCGGTCAGGTAGACGCCGAGCAGGGCCGAGGCCGCGACCAGCAGCATGACGATCGCGGTCTGGGTGCCGCCCTCGATGATCGCCTCGCGCAGGTGCGGCCAGTCGAGCTCGCGGTGGATGACGCCGCCGACGAAGAGCGCGGCCAGCACGGCGAGGCCCGCCCCCTCGGTCGCGGTGACGAAGCCGCCGAAGATGCCGCCGAGGATGATGACCGGCAGCATCAGCGCCCAGGCCGCCTCCTTGAAGGTCGCCCAGACCCGGCGCAGCTGAAAGGCTTCCTCGACCGGGTAGTCGTAGCGCCGGGCGAACCAGTAGGAGAGCGCCATCATGCCGGCGCCGCAGATGACGCCGGGCACGATGCCGGCGACGAAGAGCTGCACCACCGAGCTGTCCGACATCACGGCATAGAGGATCATCGGGATCGAGGGCGGGATGATGACCGCGATGGTCGCCGAGGAGGAGGTGACGGCGGCCGCGAAGGCGCCGCTGTAGCCGCGCTTCTTCATGGCCGGGATCAGGATCGAGCCGAGCGCGGCGACGTCGGCGACCGCCGAGCCGGAGATCTCGGCGAAGAACATGGAGGTGCCGATGTTGATCATGGCCAGGGCGCCGCGAATGAAACCGAGCACCGCCGAGGCGAAGGCGATCAGGCGGCGCGAGATGCCCGAGGTGTTCATGATCGCGCCGGCCAGGATGAAGAGCGGGATGGCCAGCAGCGGAAAGGAGGTCGCGCCGTCGTACATGACCAGCGCCACGTTGGGCAGCAGCTCGGGGCCGCCGGTCGCATACATGGCGGCGGTGGCGACCAGCGCCAGCGCGACCGCGATCGGCACGTCGATCATGATCAGCGCCAGCAGCGCCACGAACATGATAACCAGTGTCACCGCACCGTTCCCCGCCCGTCCTCGCGCACGCTATGCCTCCCGCGGGCGCGTCAATGAACCGTCCTCGGCCCGTAGCGCAGCACTTCGGGCAGGCTGAGGAGCTGGGCGACGATGAACAGCACCGCGCCGATCGGAATCACCGACTGGGTGAGCTGCACCGGGATCGGCAGGCTGACCAGGGTCGAGCCTTCCAGCACGTACCAGACCTCCATGCCGGTCCAGGCGAGCACCACGAAGAACGCGAGCACGCAGGCCTCGGCGAACAGGATGACGGCGACCCGCAGCGGCCGCGGCATGGCCTGGACGAGACCCGGAAAGCCGATGTGCAGACGCCGGAGCGCAGCCAGGGCGGCTACATAGTAGGTCAGCCAGGCAAGCAGGACCGAGGCCACCTCGTCGTACCACACGAGGCTGCTGCCGAAGGCGCGGAAGAAGATGGCGGCGATCACCAGGCCGGCGAGCGCGACCATCAGCAGGATCGTGATCGCCTCGAGCAGGCGCTCGAAGGCGCGCCGGACCGGCTGCAGCAGGGACATGGGACGACGCTCCGCGGGAGCGGTGTCGGGAACCGACCGGGGCCTAGGAGCCCGAGCGCAGTGCCAGCGCGCGCTGGACCAACTCGCCGCCGAGCGGCACCTCGGCCGCGAACTCGTCGTAGATCGGCTTGCTGGCCTCGACGAAGGCGGCCTTGTCGGCCTCGTTGACCTGGATGCCGCCGGCCTTGAGCTTGGCCAGCAGGTCGGTCTCGAGGTCGGCCGCCGTCTGGTAGACGTAGTCCTGCGTCTCCTGCGCGACCTGGGTCAGGGTCTTCTGCACGTCGGCGGGCAGCTTGTTCCACTTGTTGAGCCCGACCAGAACGTAGGCCGGCGTGTAGACGTGCCCGGTCAGCGAGAGGTACTTCTGCACCTCTTGGAACTTGGCGCTGTAGATCTGCGCGAAGGGGTTCTCCTGGCCGTCCATGACGCCGGTCTGGAGCGCGGTGAAGACCTCCGAGAAGGCCATCGGCGAGGGGTTGGCGCCATAGGCCTGGAACATCTTCACGCGCCACTTGCCCTTCGGGGTGCGCAGCTTGATGCCCTTGAGGTCATCCGGCTCCACGATCGGGCGCACGTTGTTGGTGATGTGGCGGAAGCCGTTCTCCCACACCGCGATCACCTTGTAGCCCTTGGCCTCGGCCAGCGGCGCGAGCTCGGGCCAGACGACTTCCTTCTCGATCCGCTTCATGTGTTCGCGGTCCTGCACGAGATAGGGCATCTCGAACATGCCGAACTCGTCGACCACCGAGGACATGACCGTCGAGGGCAGCGAGAAGTCGGCGGTGCCGAGCTTCAGCTTCTGCAGCAGCTCCTGGTCCTTGCCGAGCTGGCTGGAGCCGAACACCACCACCTTGGCCTTGCCGTCGAGCGCCTCGTTGGCCCGGCGGGCGAACTCCTCGGCCGAGAGCGCGAACAGGGAGCCCGGCTGGCCGACGTGACCGAACTTGAGCTCCATCTGCGCCTGTGCGCTCGCGGGCAGTACGGCGGCCGCGGTCATGGCGGCGAGTGCCCCGCCGATCAAGAGTTTGCGCATCGTCTTGTCCTCCCTGGTTGCTGTTGCCTCTTGTCGCAAAGTCGCGCCGTGGCCGCTCCGAGGTCAGGCCACGGCGCTGTTCTTCTGCTGCGATTCCCCGGAGAGATAGCTGAGCGCGGCCTCGACGCCGCTGGCGCGCAGCGGCACTCCGGCCAGGCGCAGGCCCATCTCGACGCCCGCGAGCGTGCCGCTCAGCATGAGATCGTTGAAGGCGCCGAGATGGCCGATGCGGAACACCCTGTCGGCCAGCCGGCCGAGGCCGGCGCCGAGCGACATGTCGAAGCGCTCGAGAATGATGGCGCGCACGCGGTCGGCGCTGACGCCCTCGGGCATCAGAACGGCGGTCAGCGAGCTGGAGTACTCGCGCGGGTCCTTGCACAGCACCTCGAGGCCCCAGGCCCGGACCGCGCGCCGGGTCGCCTCGGCGTGGCGGTCGTGGCGCGCGAACACGGCATCCAGCCCCTCCTCCTCGACCAGCATCCTGATCGCCTCGCGCAGGCCATAGAGCAGGTTGGTGCCCGGCGTATAGGGAAAGAAGCCCTTGGCGTTGGGGCCCAGCATGGCCTGCCAGTCCCAATAGGAGCGGGGCGCGCCGCCCGCCTTGGCGGCGGCCAGCGCCTTGTCGCTGAGCGCGTTGAAGCTGAGCCCCGGCGGCAGCATCAGGCCCTTCTGCGAGCCGGCGACCGTGACGTCGACGCCCCAGTCGTCGTGCCGGTAGTCCATCGAGGCCAGCGAGGAGATGGTGTCGACCATGAACAGGGCGTCGTGGCCGGCCCGGTCAATCGCCGCGCGCACCTCCGGGATGCGGCTGGTGACGCCGGTCGAGGTCTCGTTGTGCACCACGCAGACCGCCTTGATGCGGCGCTGGCGGTCCTCGGCCAGGGCGGCCTCGATCGCGGCCGGATCGGCGCCGTGGCGCCAGTTGCCCTGCAGAAAGACCGGGTCGAGGCCGAGCCGCTCGGCCATCTCGCGCCACAGGCTCGCGAAATGGCCCGTTTCGCACATCAGGACCCGGTCGCCCGGCGCCAGCGTGTTGACCAGCGCCGCCTCCCAGGCACCGGTGCCCGAGGCCGGGTAGATGACGACCGGTCCGCCAGTCTTGAAGATCGCCTTGAGGCCGTCGAGGACCTCCTGGCCGAGCGCCTGAAACTCCGGCCCGCGATGGTCGATGGTCGGCATCGCGATGGCGGCCAGGATCCGCTCGGGCACGTTGGTCGGCCCGGGAATCTGCAGAAAGTGCCGCCCGCTGTGAACCATCGCCCGCGCGCCTCCCGCGCCCGCGGCACCTTGCGGCCGCTTGAGCGGTACGATTGCATGCAATCCAGCCACGCGCAACAGAAGAATCGCACCGGGCTCGATTCTGCATTTCCAGCCTTCTTGACCAGAAGAGGTTCGAGGAAGGACCGGCAATTGTCCACTTGCATGCAATTGCCTATGCTGCACAAGATCGCCGGCGCGGCGCGGCCAACCTGCGGAGTGGATCGATGAAGGCAACGCGGCCCGGCCCGGAGCCGGGCGACAGCAGACTGGCCCGGCGCTTGCGCGGTGCGCTTGCCGGCGAGGTGCTGTTCGACGCCTTTTCGCGTGGCCGTTACGCGACCGACGCCTCCTTCTATCAGGTCGAGCCGCTCGGCGTCGTCGTGCCCAGGTCCGCCGACGACCTGGCCGCCGCCCTGGCGATCGCGCGCGAGGAAGGGGTGCCCGTCCTGGCGCGCGGCGGCGGCACCTCCCAGGCCGGCCAGACGGTCGGCCGCGCGCTCGTCCTCGACTGCTCGAAGCATCTGAACCGCCTGCTCGAGCTCGACGTCGCGGGCCGGCGGGCCACGGTCGAGCCGGGCCTGGTGCTCGACCGGCTGAACGCGCGGCTGCGCCGCGAGGGCCTGTTCTTTCCGGTCGACGTCTCGACCGGCAACCGCGCGACCCTCGGCGGCATGGCGGCCAACAACTCCTGCGGCGCACGCTCGCTGCGCTACGGCAACATGGTCCACAACGTGCACGCCATCGACGCACTGCTGCCCGACGGCGCGCGCGCCCGCTTCGGCCCGCTCGGCGGCAACCTGCCCGCGCTCGACGAGCAGCCGCGCTACGCGCGCATCGTCGAGCGCCTGACCGGGATCGCGACCCGCGAGGCCGAGGAGATCGCCGCCCGCTTCCCGCGCGTGCAGCGTCGGGTCGGCGGCTACAACCTCGACCTGCTGCCGCGGCGCGGCCCGGCCGGCGGGCTGGAGCCGGCGCGCCTGCCGCCCGAGGTCGGCGCCGGCCGGGCCTGGGCCGGGCGGGTCGGCGACAACCTGGCGCAGATCCTGGTCGGCTCGGAAGGCACGCTCGCGCTCTTCGAGCGCATCGAGCTCGAGCTGCAGCCGCTGCCCGCGCACCGCGTGCTCGGCGTCTGTCACTTCCCGACCTTCCGCGCGGCCATGGAGAACACGCAGCACCTGGTCGCGCTCGACCCGACGGCGGTCGAGCTGGTCGACCACAGCCTGCTCGGCCTGGCGCGCGAGATCGCCATCTATCGCCCGGTGATCGAGGAGGTGGTGCGCGGCGCGCCCGAGGCCCTTCTGCTCGTCGAGTTCGCCGGCGAGGACGCGGCCGAGCAGCGCGCCCGCCTGCGCCAACTGGTCGAGCTCATGGCCGAGCTCGGCTTTCCCGGCGGCGTCACCGAGGTGGTCGAGCCGGCCGCGCAGGCGCGCGTCTGGGAGGTGCGCAAGGCCTGCCTCAACATCGCCATGTCGATGAAGGGCGACCGCAAGCCGGTGTCCTTCGTCGAGGACGCGGCGGTGCGCCTGGAGGATCTGGCCGACTACACCGAGCGCCTGACCGCGATCTTCCGCAAGCATGGCACCGAGGGCACCTGGTACGCCCACGCCTCGGTCGGCACCCTGCACGTGCGCCCGATCCTGAACCTCAAGCAGGAGACCGACGTGCGCGCCCTGCGCGCGATCGCCGAGGAGGCCTTCGCCATGGTGCGCGACTACAAGGGCGCGCATTCGGGCGAGCACGGCGACGGCCTCGTGCGCTCCGAGTTCCACGAGGCCATGTTCGGCCCGCGCATCGTCCGCGCCTTCGAGGCGGTCAAGGACACCTTCGACCCCGAGGGCGTCATGAACCCCGGCAAGATCGTGCGCGCGCCGCGCATGGACGACCGCACGCTGTTCCGCTATCCGCCCGGCTACGCGCCGCGGCCGCTGGAGACCGCGCTCGACTGGAGCGCCTGGGGCGACTTCGCCGGCGCCGTCGAGATGTGCAACAACAACGGCGCCTGCCGCAAGGCGAACCCGGGCGTGATGTGCCCCTCCTTCCGGGTCACCGCCGACGAGCGCGATGTCACCCGCGGCCGCGCCAACAGCCTGCGCCTCGCGCTCACCGGACAGCTCGGCCCGGAGGCCTTCACCTCCGAGGAAATGCGCGAGACCCTCGCGCTTTGCGTCTCCTGCAAGGGCTGCAAGCGCGAATGCCCGACCGGCGTCGACATGGCGCGCATGAAGATCGAGTTCCTGGCCCACTACACGGCGCGCCATGGCCTGACGCCCAAGGAGCGCCTGATCGCCAATCTGCCGCGCTACGCCCCGCTCGCCGCGCGCCTGCCCGGACTGGCCAACCTGCGCAACCGCGTGCCGCTGCTCGCCCGGCTCGGCGAGCGCTGGCTCGGCCTCAGCGCGAAGCGCAAGCTGCCCGCGTGGCGGCGCGACCGCTTCCGCGACGACGAGGCCACGGGCGACTCCGCGGACACCAAGAGCGGCCGCGGCGTCGCGCTCTTCGTCGACTGCTTCAACCGCTACTTCGAGCCTGAGAACGCGCGCGCCGCCCTGCGCGTGCTCGATGCGGCCGGGCTCGGCGTCGAGATCGCCAGACCGACGGGCGGCGGCCGGCCCCTTTGTTGCGGGCGCACCCTTCTCGCCGCCGGCCAGGTCGAGGCCGCACGCGCCGAGCTGCGCCGCACTTTGGCCGCTCTGGCCCCGGCGCTCGAGCGCGGGCTGCCGGTGATCGGGCTCGAACCCTCCTGCCTGCTCACCTTCCGCGACGAGCTCGGCGCCATCCTGCCCGGCGCGGAGGCCGCGCGCCTCGCCAACGCGGCAAAGCTGCTCGAGGAGTACCTGGCCGAGGCGCAGGCCGCGGGCGGGCTTGAGCTGCCCTGGGCCGCGCCGGAGACGCCGCGCCGCGCCCTGCTGCACGGGCACTGCCACCAGAAGGCGCTCGGCGCCTTCGCCCCGGTCGAGCGGCTGCTGGCGGCGGTGCCCGGGCTCGCGGTCGAGACCATCGAGTCGAGCTGTTGCGGCATGGCCGGGGCCTTCGGCTACGATGCGGCCACCTACGAGGTGTCGCAGCGCATGGCCGAGCTGTCGCTGCTGCCCGCGGTGCGCGCCGCGGGGCCCGGCGACCTGGTGATCGCCGACGGCACGAGCTGCCGGCACCAGATCGCCGAGGGCAGCGGCCGCGCGGCGGTCCATGTCGCCCGGGTGCTGGCCGCGGCGCTCGACGGCGAGGCCGGCTGGGCCCGGCTCGCGCCAGCCGATCCAACGAGGCGGACAGACAAGAGAGACTCCCATGTCGAGCAGGCCTGACGCCGAGACTGGACGCAACGGACAGAACCCGCCGCCGCGCGGCTCGCTGACCGAGGAGACCGCAGAGCGCTTGCGCCGCCTGATCGAGGAGCAGCACCTGCTGCCCGGCGAGCACCTGCGCGAGCAGGAACTGAGCGCCCGGTTCGGCGTGTCGCGCACGCCCCTGCGCGAGGCCTTCAAGGTGCTCGCCGGCGAGGGGCTGGTCGAGCTGCTCCCCAACCGCGGCGCGCGCGTCGCCCGGGTCACCCTGGAGGAGGTGCGCGAATCCTTCGAGGTGCTGGCCGCGCTCGAGGCCCTGGCCGGCGAGCTCGCCGCGCCGCGCGCCAGCGACGCCGACATCGCCGAACTGCGCGCCCTGCACTACACCATGGTGATGCACTACACGCGCAAGGAGCTGGCCGACTACTTCGCCTGCAACCAGGCGATCCACCGCAAGATCGTCGCGGTCGCGGGCAACCGCACCCTGACCGCCCTGCAGGACGCGCTCAACGCCCGCCTGCGCTGGGCGCGCTACACCGCCAACCTGCCGCCCGAGCGCTGGGCGACCGCGGTCGCCGAGCACGAGGAGATCCTGGAGGCTTTCGCCGCGCGCGACGCGGCGCAGCTCTCGGCCGTGCTGCGCCGCCACCTGATGGGCAAGTTCGAGACCGTGCGCCACGCCTTCGCCCAAGATCTAACCGACGCCGACGGCTGACGCCGGCCCCTTCTCCGCTTGACCCGCTGCCCTTGCGCGCCACCTCCACGCGGGAGGAGGAGTGCCAATCAATTCCCTGTCGAACGGCTTCCGCGCGGCCGCGGCGCTCGCCGCACTGCTGATGCTCCTGGTCCCGGGCGCGGCGCCGCGCGCGGCCGAGGCCGAGGCGCTCTGGCAGGCGCTGGGCGAAGGCGGCCATATCGCGCTCATGCGCCACGCCGAAGCGCCGGGCACCGGCGATCCGGCCGAGTTCGCGCTCCGCGACTGCGCCACCCAGCGCAATCTGGACGCGGACGGCCGCGCGCAGGCCCGGCGCACCGGCGCGGCCTTCCGCGACCGCGGCGTGACCGTCGGCCGGGTCTTCTCCAGCCAGTGGTGCCGCTGCCTGGAGACCGCCCGCCTGCTCGACCTCGGACCGGTCGAGGAGCTGCCGGCGCTCAACTCCTTCTTCCGGGCGCGCGAACGCGCCGAGGCGCAGACCGCGGCCCTGCGCGCAGTCCTGGCGGGGCTCGACCCGGACGGGCCGAGCCATGTTATGGTCACGCACCAGGTCAACATCACCGCGCTGACCGGCGTCTTTCCCCGTTCCGGCGAGATCGTGGTGCTGCGTCTGGGCGGGCAGGGCGGCGCGGAGGTCGCCGGACGAATCCCGGCCCTCTAGGCTGCGGCACCGGTCGCGCGCAAAGGGCCAGAGTGCCGGCGCGGCCACCCGGAGGCAGGCCACCATGGAGGATGCCGCAACCGCCTTTCTCGATCTGCTCGACGGCGGCCGGCGCGACGCTGCCTTGCACGACTTCAACGGCACCGCACGCACCGACTGGCACTACGTGCCGCGCCGCCGGCCGGGACTGGCCCTGCGCGACATGGATGCGCGCCAGCAGGCGGCGGCCTGGCGCCTGATCGAAGCGGCGCTGAGCGACGAGGGCCTGCGCAAGGCGCGCGGCGTGCTGGAGCTCGAGGCGGTGCTCGGCGAACTGACCGGCCGGCAGGACTTCCGCGACCCGGGCGACTACGCCCTCGCCGTCTTCGGCGCGCCGCGCGCCGATGCGCCCTGGGCCTGGCGCTTCGAGGGCCACCACCTCTCGATCACCTTCACCTCGGTGCCCGGCCAGGATGTGGCGGCGACGCCGAGCTTTTTCGGTGCCAACCCGGCAGAGGTGCCGGAGGGGCACCGCCATGCCGGTCTGCGCCTGCTGACCGCCGAGCACGAGCTCGCCTTCGCCCTGCTCGACGGCCTGTCGGAGGCGCAGCGGCAACGCGTGCTGCTGCAGCCGCGCACCTTCGGCGACATCCTGACCGGTCCGGGCCGCGAGGACAGCCTGCGCCGGCCCCAGGGCCTGCCCCTGGGCGAGCTCCCGGCCGGGCAGCGCGACCTCGCCGCACGCCTGATCGAGACCTACCTGGGCCGAATGCGCGCCGACCTGGCCGAACGCGAGACGGCCCGCCTGCGCGACGCGGGCCTGGAGCGGGTGCACTTCGCCTGGGCCGGGGCCACCGCGCCGGGCGCGCCGCACTACTACCGCCTGCACGGCCCGACCGCCGTCATCGAGTACGACAACACCCAGAACGGCGCCAACCACGTCCACAGCGTCTGGCACGACCCGGGCAACGGCTTCGGGGCCGACCTGCTGCGCCGCCACCGCGAAGCGGCGCACTGACCGCTCGCGGCGCACCTCTGCGGCTCAGCGGCAATAAAGTATTCGCCCAGACCCCAAAGACGTACATGATATTATAAGTAAATTTAGGTTTTTTGGTTTACGCTACGTAAACCGCATTTTTCGTGGAATCGCCAAGAGTTGCGCGCCAATCTTGAAATAGTGAAGATATATTTACTATAATTTTTTACATATAAACATACATATTTGCATTGTTTGGCCGGCAATCCTTATTGAATTCTTGCCTTGCTCGGCCAATTCTCTTTCCCGCATCCCTCGGCGATCGTGCACCGGGCCCGAACCGCCCGGACGCCCGGCCAGCACCTCTCGGCCGGCCGCACGACCAGCGAAAGGAGACGGGACATGACCGAACAGGCGACCATTCCGGCGACCGCTCAGGCGAGCACGAGCGCCCCCCAGCAGGGCACAGCCGACGGCACGGCGGCCCTCGAGCGGCCCCAGATCGCCCAGCGCGCCGACGCCGAACAGGTGACCATGCTGGTGCACCGTCCACTGCCCGGCGAGACCCTGAGCTATCCGGCCGAGCCGGGCAGCGTGATCGAAATCGACTTCAGCCCGGCCGAGGCCGACCTGGCGATGCAGGACGAAAGCCTCGTGCTGACCTTCGCCCACGGCGGGCGCGTGGTGCTGGAGCAGCTCGCGACGGCGGCGGAGGGCGGCAATCCGCCGACCCTGCGCATCGGCGGCAGCGAGCTGGCCAGCAGCCAGATCGTTGCCCAGTTGCGCGCCCAGCTCGCCGGCGAACCGCTCGAGACCGCGGCCGGGCCGGCGGCGCTCGGCGGCGGCGTCAGCGTCTATGAAGACGACTTCGGCAGCCTGCTCGATCTGCTGCAGGCGGCCGGGGTGATCGACCCGGTCGACTTCGCGCCGCCGCCCCTGCCCGAGACGCCGGTCGAAGAGCCCCCGGTGGCATTTGCCGAGGCCGAGCCGGGCGAAGACAGCCAGCCCGGCGAGGACAGCCAGTTCGGCGACGACAGCCAGTTCGGCGACGACAGCCAGGTCGGGGAGCAGGGCTTCCGCTGCGACGGCGAGCAGGGCGAGCAGGGCGAGCCGCTGTTCCTGACCGGCGACGGCGAGCCGAACCTGCTGTTCGGCTACGCCGGCGACGACAGCCTGCGCGGCCGCGGCGACGACGACACCCTGCTCGGCGGCAGCGGCGACGACACCTTGAAGGGCAACGGCGGCGACGACCTGCTGCTCGGCGGGCATGGCGACGACCTGCTGCGCGGCGGCGGCGGCGACGACAGCCTCTCCGGCGACTGCGGCGACGACAGCCTGTTTGCCGGGGGCGGCGACGACACCCTGGCCGGCGGCCCGGGCAGCGACTTCCTGGACGACCACAACCACACCAGCAACGTCGCCGTCTTCCGCGGCGAGGACTTCGGCAACGGCGTCGACACGCTGGACGGCTGGGACGTCGAGAACGGCGAGCCGGACAGCACGCGCGACGTCATCGACCTGTCGGACATTCTGGCCGACCAGGGCTACGTCGACGGCGTCAGCAACATCGGCGACTTCGTCCAGATCAGCCTGAGCGGCAGCGACGCCACCATTGCGGTCAAGAACGCCGGCAGCGGCGGCTTCGTCGACGTCGCCGTGGTCACCCTGATCGACGATCCGGTGCTCGGCACCGGCGCGGGACAGGTCGACCTGCAGACCATGATCGACGAGGGCAGCCTGGTCGTGGCCTGACGCAGATTGCCAACGAAGCGGACGAATTGACCGGAGACCTCCTCTACTGAAGCACTTTCGCGTTTCCTGTTGCGTTCTCTGTCTTGCCTTTTTTGCTTGTCTCTCCGGACCTCAGCCCCGGCGGCAGCCCCGCCGGGGCTCTTTCTCGTTCCGCGATCAGCCTTCAGCCTGCCGCGCCGCCTGGGCTGTGGGCGGCCAGGAACATCTCCACCGCATCCTTGATCCAGTCGGGGCCCGGCTGCGCCGCGACGCCGTAGAGCGCGCGCAGCTGAAAATGGCCCAGCATCATGCCGAGAAACTGCTCGGCGGCCCGGTCCGCGTCGCCGACCTCGAGGCGGCCCCGGTCGGCCTGCTGGCGCAGGTAGCGCGCCAGCACCGAGACCACCCGCTTGGGACCCTGCTCGTAGGTGGCCCGGCCCAGGTCGGGCAGATGCGGCACCTCGGTGACGATCGCCCGGTGCAGGGCGATCGAGGACGGCGACAGGGCGATCTCGAGGAACTCGCGACCGAGCTGCTCCAGGGCCGCGCGCGGTGGCAGATCGCCCAGGTCGGCTGACCGCAAGGGCTCCAGCAGGCGCTCGACGCGGGCCGTCACGATGGCCCCGAACAGGGCCGCCTTGCTGCCGTAGTGATGGTAGAGCGTCTGCTTGGAGACCGCGGCGGTGCGGGCAATGGCGTCCATGCTGGCCCGAGCGTAGCCGCGCGCCATGAACACCCGCTCGGCGGCGGCCAGGATCTGGGCGTCCTTGGTCAGCCACTGCGGCCGCCGTGCCGGCTGCCCGGATGCTTCGACCTGCGGTCGAGTCTCGGAAGACTGGTCCATGGCAGTATCGCTCTCCCCTGCACGGCCAAGGCATCGTCCCTCCGCTGCCTTGAATCCGCTGACTTAGATCCGCGGTCCCAATAGCACTCCTCCCTAACAAAATTTATCTAGACCGTACAGTCCAAGTTTTGATAATTGTTGGCCGTTGACCCCCTCCAGTTTCGAAGACCTGTCCCATGCGCCTGACTGCATCCGCCCGAACCGTCGCCGTCGCCTGCGCCCTCGCCCTCGCGCTCGCCGCACTGTCCGCCCCTGGGCCCGCCCTGGGTCAGGGCGGGTCGGTGCCGGTCGAGGTCGCGGAGGTGCGCCGCGACCGCGTCACCATCGAGGCGACCGCGGTCGGCACGCTTCTGTCCGACGAGTCCATCATCGTCCGGCCTGAGATCGCCGGGCGCATCGTCGAGATCGGGTTCGAGGAGGGCACGCGGGTCGAGAAGGGCACACCCCTGTTCAAGCTCGACGATTCCATCTACCGCGCCGAACTGGCCGACACCCGCGCCCGTCTCGAGTTGGCCGAGCGCAACTTCGAGCGGGCCAAGGAACTCTACGATCGCGGCGCCGGCACGGCGCGCGCGCTCGATCAAACGCAAAGCGAGCTCCGCACCGCCGAGGCGGCGGTCGAGTTGGCCCTGGCGCGCCTGACCAAGACCACCATCGAGGCGCCCTTCGAGGGCATCGCCGGCCTGCGCCTGGTCAGCGTGGGTGACTATGTCCGCGAGGGCCAGGACCTGGTCAATCTGGAAGCGATCGATCCGCTCAAGGTCGACTTCGCGATCCCCGAACGCTACCTGGGCGCGCTCGCCGAGGGCCAGACCGTGCGTCTGGTCGCCGACGCCTTCCCCGACCGGACCTTCACCGGGGAGGTCTACGCCATCAATCCGCGCATCGATCCTGCCGGCCGCAGCATCCAGGTGCGCGCCCTGACCGACAATGCCGACCTGGTGCTGCGCCCCGGTCTCTTCGTGCGGGTCAAGCTGGAGCTCGAGCGACGCGACAACGCCCTGCTGATCCCCGAGCAGGCGATCGTGCCGCGCGGGCAGGAGCGCTACGTCTTCAAGGTGGTCGACGGCAAGGCGGTCCAGACCCGGGTCGAGATCGGCCAGCGCACCGTCGGCCAGGTCGAGATCGTGAGCGGTCTGGAACCGGGCGACAGGGTCATCACCGCCGGCCACCTGAAGATCGGCGACGGCGTGCCGGTCCAGGCGGTCGGCGCCGCGACGGACGGCGCGCCCGGCCAGGGCAGCTGACGCCATGAAGATCTCCGAGATCTGCATCCGCCGGCCGGTCTTCGCGACCGTGTTGAGCCTCGCCGTCGTGCTGGTGGGCCTGGTCAGCTACCAGCGACTGACCGTGCGCGAGTATCCCCAGATCGATCCGCCGGTGGTCAATGTCGAGACCAGCTATCCCGGCGCCAGCCCCGAGATCATGGAGACCCAGGTCACCCAGATCCTGGAGGAGCAGCTGGCCGGCATCGAGGGTGTCGACTTCATGACCTCGACCAGCCGGCAGGAACAGAGCCAGATCACCGTCACCTTCGAGCTGACCCGCGACCCGGCCGATGCCGCCGCCGACGTGCGCGACCGCGTCAGCCGGGCGCGCGACCGGCTGCCGGACGAGGTCAACGAGCCGGTGATCCAGAAGGTCGAGGCCGACGCCCAGCCGATCATCTACCTCGCCTTTTCGAGCGATCAGCATACGCCGATGGAGATCACCGACTATGCCGACCGCTACGTCAAGGACCAGCTGCAGACCCTGTCCGGCGTGGCGCAGGTGCGCATCTTCGGCGAGCGCATGTACTCGATGCGCATCTGGCTCGATCCCGAACGGCTCGCCGCCTATCGGCTGACGCCGCAGGAGGTGGAGAACGCCCTGCGCCAGCAGAACGTCGAGATCCCGGCCGGCCTGATCGAGGGCCGGGCGCGGCAGTTCACCATCCTGTCCGAAACCGACCTGCGCACGCCCGAGCAGTTCAACGACATGGTGCTCAAGCAGGAAGGCAGCTATCTGGTACGCCTGCGCGACGTCGGCCACGCCGCCCTCGGCCCGCGCAACGAGGACCGCATCGTACGCTTCAACAGCGAGCCGGCGATCGCCCTCGGCGTGGTCAAGCAGTCGACCGCCAATCCGCTCGACGTCTCCAAGGCGGTGCGCGATCGCCTGCCGGCGATCCGCGACGGCCTTCCCGAGGGCATGCGCGTCGAGGTCGCGCACGACAAGTCCGTGTTCATTCAGGAATCGATCGACAACGTCTACACCACGATCGGCGAGGCCGTGATCCTGGTGATCGCGATCATCTTCCTGTTCCTGCGCTCCCTGCGCGCGACGCTGATCCCGCTGGTCACCATTCCGGTGTCGCTGATCGGTGCCTTCGCACTGATGGACCTGTTCGGCTTTTCGATCAACACGCTGACCCTGCTCGCCATGGTGCTGGCCATCGGCCTGGTGGTCGACGACGCCATCGTCATGCTGGAGAACATCTACCGGCACGTCGAGGACGGCATGAAGCCGCGCGAGGCGGCGCTCAGGGGCGCGCGCGAGATCGGCTTCGCCGTCATCGCCATGACCATCACGCTGGCCGCCGTCTACGCGCCGATCGGCTTCATGGAGGGCACCACCGGCCGGCTGTTCACCGAGTTCGCCTGGGCGCTCGCCGGCGCGGTGCTGGTGTCCGGCTTCGTCGCGCTGACCGCCACGCCCATGATGTGCGCGCTGCTGCTCAGGCAGCAGGCCACGCACGGCCTCGTCTACCGCATCATCGAGCGCGGCCTGAACGGCACGACCCGCGCCTACCGCGCCGCCCTGGGCGGGGCGCTGCGCGCGCGCCCGCTGGTCATCGCGGTCGGGCTCGCGGTCGCCGGCAGCTCCTACTACTTCTTCACCAACACCGATTCCGAGCTCGCGCCCTACGAGGACCAGGGCACCATCCTCGGCATCTATCTCTCGCCGCAGGGCTCGACCATCGCCTACACCGACCGCTGGGCCAGCGAGCTGGAGGCGATCTACGCCGAGCACGACGACGTCGTACGCTACTTCGTCGTCTCTGGCTTTCCCATCGTCTCGCAAGGCATCTCCTTTCTCAAGCTGCGGCCCTGGTCGGAGCGCACGGTCT
>CAZDBC010000022.1:0-1240 GCA_964503295.1 uncultured Kiloniellaceae bacterium
GCGGCGCGCCCGGCCGAGACCCGCGCCGCCGGCGCCGGCAGCTCGCGGGGCGGGTCGCGAGGCGGCGGGCGGCTGCTCGCCGGCGTCCTCCTCGGCGCTTTGCTCGTCGTCGCGATCGCCGGCGCCACGGTCTACAGCCGCCCGTACTGGGAACCCTATGCCGTCGAGTGGTTCGGTTTGGCGCCGGCCGATACGGGCATGTCCGAAGAGCTCGCGGCCCTGGATGCGCGAATCGAAGGTCTGGCGCAGGCTCAGAACAGGCTCGACAGCCGGATCTCGGACCTGGCGGCCGCAATGCCCGCCGGCGAGCGCATCGCGGCGCTTGAACAGCGCCTGAGCGAGCTCGACAGCCGGGTCGAGCGGCTGTCGACGGCGGCCGCCTCGGGTGCGGCCGATGCCGAGTTGGCGCGCGAGCTGGCCGACCGACTGGCGGCCCTGGAGCAGCGCGCCGCCGATGCCGAGACTCTGGAGGCCGAGACCCAGGCGCTGCGCGACCAACTCTCCAGCTTGACCGAGCAGGTCGGCCGGCTGGCCGACGACGGTCCGGCGGGGCAGGTGCGCCTGCTGCTCGGCGTGCTGCAGTTGCGCGACGCTTTGCGCGGCTCGGCGCCCTTCGCCGACGAACTGGCGATGCTGCGCGGGCTCGCGGCCGACGATCCGGACCTGCAGGCCGCCCTCGAAGGGCTGGGCAAGCATGCCGACAGCGGCATTCCCACGCTGGAACAACTGCGCGCCCGCTTTCCCGCCGTCGCCCGGCAGGCGGTCGCGGCCGGCGCCGGCGAGGGCGAAGACGGCTGGCTGGCCGGCGTCAAGCGGCAGCTCACCAACCTTGCCACCTTGCGCCCGGTCGGCAGCGTCGAGGGCGACCACGCCGCCGCCGTCGTGGCCCGGGCCGAGCAGGCGCTCGAGGCCGGCGATTTGAGCGGCGCGGTGGCCGAGCTCGAGACGCTCGACGGGCCGGCCGCGGAGGCGGCCGCCGACTGGCTCGCGGCGGCGCGCGCCCGCCTCGCCGCCCACCAGACGCTCTCGGCGCTCGGCGCGAAGCTGGGCCGCGCGCTGGACCCGGCGGGGGGCTGAGCCGATGTGGCGCGCCATCCTGTTTTTCGTGAAGGTCGCGCTGCTGGTCGCGGCCGCGGTCTGGCTTGCGGAGCGGCCGGGCGACGTCTCGATCGAGTGGCTGGGCTACCGAGTGGACACCACGGTCGGCATACTGCTGCTGGCCGCCGTCGTGCTCGCCGTG